>NZ_KQ970791.1:0-4550 GCF_001579525.1 Streptococcus oralis
TATATTAATGTTTATGTGTAGCTTGAGTACGTTATGAAACTCATGGAGTGATAATAGATTCAACAATAAAACAGCTATTTACATAGTGTAAACGCCTGTTCTGAAATTTTGATATTTTAATTATTCTCACCGAAAATTGACAATCTGGAAATACAAAATAATAAATTTTTATCTATAATCTGCTTTTAATTTCCCTTTTTTTGTGTTAAAATTGAGATGAATATTTCTTTTGAAATAATCAAATAATCATTTTTAGTTTTGGAGGTACATTATGAAATGGAAATATCGCATGAGAATGCCTTTTTCTACTATTTTCAGTAGAAAAAAACAGGCTTTTCTCGGACTAGTCGTTTTACTTTTTTCTATTTTTCTTCTTCCGCTTCAATCTTATGCGGCTTTAGAAGAAATAAAAAATGGAACGGATATCTCAACCTTGGATATTCGTAAGTTTAATTTGAACATCAACAATTTTAGTGTTTTATCTAAATCACAGGCTGTTGATCAGTTTCATTTATCGAATCCCCACTATGAATATCTCTGGGGTGCTGCCTATCCAGGCGAGATGGAGAACTTTACTCTTAAAGTAGATAAAAGTAAAAAGCAGGATCAAGTTTTTGAAAATCCTCTTTCTCTAAAATTCACAAATATTGGGACAGTTAATGGTAAGCAAGTAGATGCTTACTTAAAATTCAATAAGGTAACTCTTCACTATCTAAACACTGCTCAAGCAGAGTCTGAAATGAATAGTACTCAAAAATCTACTGTTGAATTTTTCTCAATTTCTGAATTATGGGAAAGTAGTGCTTTTGAAATTGGTAATGTTCCTTACGTAGATGCGAATCATGATTACATCATGAATAAAGCATTTTGGATTGATGCTGATGTAACAGCCGAGTTGAGTTATGCAGATGGTTCAGAGACAGATTTGAAGTTGGTCATGAAACCAACGGATATCGATGCAATGGATGCAAATAACTTGAAGGAAACCTTCTATATTAAAGGTTATCAAAATGATGTTAATCTTCGTCTGATGAACAATGCCAATGTTTTGAAACAGGAAGACCAAGGAGAACGAACTGCTTGGATTGCGACTCAGATTACAAGTGGTAGCTATTCTGAGAACAATATCTCTGGTTTCGCCCTTCGATCGAATAGTAATAGGATGAATTTTGCTTATTCATCAACAGAGGTTGCTTCGGCCGTCTTTGGTCTCTATGTTGAAAAACTTGATCCTAGCCCTGTTCTAGAAGTTGATCCTACAGAGATTCCAGCTAAAGAGGGGCAAAATATCACTTATAAAGCAAGGTTTAAAGTTCCGGTTCCTGGCAAAGATCTCTTAGCAGCGCCTTCATCTATCGAAATGGTTCAGAATTTTGATGAGCGCCTTGATTATCAAGGACTTAAAGTGGAATCAGGTGGAGTGACTCTACAGGAAGGGCGTGATTATACTATTGAAAAGAATGGCCAAACTGTTACTGTTAAAATGACACCTGAATACATAAAAGCAAATTCTTCTGCTGAAATTATTGTAACTTATAATACTACTACAAACAAAAAAGTAGAAGAAAAAGGTCCTGAAAAGATTGACAATACTGTAACATTGCATGTTGATAATTTATCAGCTCCTTCTAATCAGGTAAGCACTGCCCTTCTTTATGAAAAACATCATGAGTTTGTGAGTGGGACTCCAGGTAAAGAGCTTCCACAAGAAGTGAAAGACTTGCTTCCGGCGACGGATAAGAACTTGGCTAATGGTAGTCAAGTAACTCCAACGCAACCAAGTCAAACAGAAGTGAAGACGTCAGAAGGTACATGGAGCTTCAAGTCATACGATAAGACCTCTGACACCATTAATGGAGCGGATGCTCACTTCGTCGGTACTTGGGAATTCACCCCAGCTCCAACTTACAAGGCGACTCACGAGTTTGTTAGTGGAACTCCAGGTAAAGAGCTTCCAAAAGAAGTAAAAGACTTGCTTCCAGCAGACCAAACAGACTTGAAAGACGGTAGTCAAGCGACTCCGACACAACCAAGTCAAACAGAAGTGAAGACGGCAGAAGGTACATGGAGCTTCAAATCATACGATAAGACCTCTGACACCATTAATGGAGCGGATGCCCACTTCGTCGGTACTTGGGAATTCACTCCAGCTCCAACCTACAAGGCGACTCACGAATTTGTCAGCGGAATGCCAGGAAAAGAGCTTCCACAAGAAGTAAAAGACTTGCTTCCAGCAGACCAAACAGACTTGAAGGACGGCAGTCAAGCGACTCCGACACAACCAAGTCAAACAGAAGTGAAGACGGCAGAAGGTACATGGAGCTTCAAGTCATACGATAAGACCTCTGACACCATTAATGGAGCGGATGCTCACTTCGTCGGTACTTGGGAATTCACCCCAGCTCCAACTTACAAGGCAACACACGAATTTGTTAGCGGAACGTCAGGTAAAGAGCTTCCAAAAGAAGTAAAAGACTTGCTTCCAGCAGACCAAACAGACTTGAAGGACGGTAGTCAAGCGACTCCAACTCAACCAAGTCAAACAGAAGTGAAGACGTCAGAAGGCACATGGAGCTTCAAGTCATATGATAAGATATCGGAAACCATCAATGGAGCGGATGCCCACTTCGTCGGTACTTGGGAATTCACCCCAGCTCCAACTTACAAGGCAACACACGAATTTGTCAGCGGAACGCCAGGCAAAGAACTTCCGCAAGAAGTGAAAACCTTGCTTCCAGCAGACCAAACAGACTTGAAAGACGGTAGTCAAGCGACTCCGACTCAACCAAGTCAAACAGAAGTGAAGACCGCAGAAGGTACATGGAGCTTCAAGTCCTATGACAAGGCATCAGAAACTATCAATGGAGCGGATGCTCACTTCGTCGGTACTTGGGAGTTTACCCCATCCCCAACTTATAAAGCTACTCACGAGTTTGTCAGTGGAACGCCAGGTAAAGAGCTTCCGCAAGAAGTGAAAACCTTGCTTCCAGCAGACCAAACAGACTTGAAAGACGGTAGTCAAGCGACTCCGACTCAACCAAGTCAAACAGAAGTGAAGACGTCAGAAGGCACATGGAGCTTCAAGTCCTATGACAAGACATCAGAAACCATCAATGGAGCGGATGCCCACTTCGTTGGTACTTGGGAATTCACCCCAGCGCCAACTTACAAGGCAACACATGAATTTGTAAGCGGAACGCCAGGAAAAGAACTTCCGCAAGAAGTGAAAACCTTGCTTCCATCAGACCAAACAGACTTGAAAGACGGTAGTCAAGCGACTCCGACTCAACCAAGCCAAACAGAAGTGAAGACGGCAGAAGGTACATGGAGCTTTAAGTCCTATGACAAGACTTCAGAAACCATCAATGGAGCGGATGCCCACTTCGTAGGCACTTGGGAATTCACCCCAGCGCCAACCTATAAGGCAACTCACGAGTTTGTCAGCGGAACTCCAGGTAAAGAACTTCCACAAGAAGTGAAAACCCTACTTCCAGCAGATCAAACAGACTTGAAAGATGGCAGTCAAGCAACGCCAACACAACCAAGTCAAACAGAAGTTAAGACAACTGAAGGTACTTGGAGCTTCAAGTCCTATGACAAGGCATCAGAAACCATCAATGGAGCGGATGCTCACTTCGTCGGTACTTGGGAGTTTACCCCATCCCCAACTTATAAAGCTACTCACGAGTTTGTCAGTGGAACTCCAGGTAAAGAACTTCCACAAGAAGTGAAGGATCTGCTTCCAGCAGACCAAACAGACTTGAAAGACGGTAGTCAAGCGACTCCGACTCAACCAAGTCAAACAGAAGTGAAGACAACAGAAGGTACCTGGAGCTTTAAGTCTTATGACAAGGCATCAGAAACCATCAATGGAGCGGATGCCCACTTCGTCGGTACTTGGGAATTCACCCCAGCTCCAACTTACAAGGCAACACACGAATTTGTAAGCGGAACTCCAGGTAAAGAGCTTCCGCAAGAAGTAAAAGACTTGGTTCCAGCAGACCAAACAGACTTGAAAGACGGTAGTCAAGCGACTCCAACGCAACCAAGCCAAACAGAAGTGAAGACCGCAGAAGGTACCTGGAGCTTTAAGTCTTATGACAAGGCATCAGAAACCATCAATGGAGCGGATGCTCACTTCGTCGGTACTTGGGAATTCACCCCAGCTCCAACAGTGACTCATAAAGCAGTTCACGAGTTTGTCAGTGGAACCCCTGGTAAAGAACTTCCACAAGAAGTGAAAACCTTGCTTCCAGCAGACCAAACAGACTTGAAAGACGGTAGTCAAGCGACTCCAACGCAACCAAGTCAAACAGAAGTGAAGACAACAGAAGGTACCTGGAGCTTTAAGTCTTATGACAAGGCATCAGAAACCATCAATGGAGCGGATGCTCACTTCGTCGGTACTTGGGAATTCACCCCAGCTCCAACAGTGACTCATAAGGCAGTTCACGAGTTTGTCAGCGGAACTCCAGGTAAAGAACTACCACAAGAAGTGAAAGCCTTGCTTCCAGCAGACCAAACAGACTTGAAAGACGGTAGTCAAGCGA
>NZ_KQ970791.1:5019-39404 GCF_001579525.1 Streptococcus oralis
CCAAACAGAAGTGAAGACGTCAGAAGGCACATGGAGCTTCAACTCATATGATAAGACATCGGAAACCATCAATGGATCAGATGTTAAGTTTGTAGGAACCTGGAAATTTACAGCAAGCCCGGTTCCAACAGTGACTCATAAAGCAGTTCACGAGTTTGTTAGCGGAACGCCAGGCAAAGAACTTCCACAAGAAGTGAAAACCTTGCTTCCGGCAGACCAAACAAACTTGAAAGATGGTAGTCAAGCGACTCCGACTCAACCAAGTCAAACAGAAGTGAAGACTGCAGAAGGCACCTGGAGCTTTAAGTCCTATGACAAAGCATCAGAAACCATTAATGGAGCGGATGCCCACTTCGTCGGTACTTGGGAATTTACCCCGGCACCAATTAACAATTCTGGAAATACTAGTCAACCAGAAGAAGGAAGTAGTCAAACTAAGACCTTGTTACCAAACACGGGTTCAGCAGTATCTGGTCTTCTTTCAATCATCGGTCTTGCCTTTGCAAGCCTAGCAGCTTTTGTCCTTCGCAAGAAAGACTAAGTTACTCTTAGTAAATGAGAGATTAACTGCTTAATTCCGTAGTATAAGAAGAGAGAATGAGAAATCGTTCTCTCTTTTTCTTGCGTTTTATATCGAGCTGTGATATAGTTTATATAACGAAGTGCGATATATCGAACTGAATAGGAGGTGTGGTTAAATGGAATTAACAGATAAGATTAGGCGTGTTTACCTTCCCATGACTGAAACGGGTTTTTATATCTTGTTTTGTTTACAGAAGGAGAACCATGGATATGGTATCACTCAAAAGGTCAAGGAAATGACAGATTCGCAAGTTTCGATTAGTCCTGGAACTATGTATGGGACCTTGTCAAAGATGGAAAAGGATGGCTTGATTTTCTTTGTCCGAGAAGAGGAAAAACGGAAAATTTATCAGATAACAGATTTGGGACGCAAAGTCTTAGATATTGAATTGAAACGTATTGAGCGGCTCTACAGAAACAGTCGGGAGGAAGAATGATGGGAAAGAAGGTTATTTATAGAATTGCTACCATTGCGGATTATGATAGAGAGGCTTTATATCTTAGAAAAATGCATGCTGAGGGGTGGAAGCTCAAGGAAGTAACCTACTCCATCTTGTTGTTTGCAGTTAAGTATACCTTTGAAAAGTGCCAACCGGAGCAGGTGTCTTATCAGTTAGACTTTTATCCAATGAAAAAATCAGAGAGAGCCTCCTATTTGCAACTGTTTAAAGACTGTGGATGGGAGCATATTACAGACTTTAATGGTTTTTCCTACTTTAGAAAAGCACATTTTGAAATTGAATCGGATGCCGAGTTTGAAATTTATAATGACGCGGCCGGGAAGTTAGCTGTGGTCAAACGGATTTTAACGAGGCGGATGCTTCCTATTTTGCTTCTCTTTTTAGCTCTACTACCGGTTTTCTCAAAGTTTGTCAGTGGAGCTAGTTCTTTCAGTTGGGAATTGTTTTTGATTTTCATAATAGATTGTGTTTTATTAATTATATTTGCGATTCAGATTTCTTATATTTTTTGGAGATTGTTTCAAAAGTGGAAGGAATTATCTGATAAATGAAACAATGCCTGTTTTCTAATTTGGAGGTGAGACAATGAATAGTGAAGTACAATTTCGGATTTTTACAATAGTTGATTTGGACAAGGAAGAAGAATATTTACATGAGATGCACTTAAAAGGTTGGAGATATAGAACTAATCGTTTTGGTTTTTTCTATTTTGAACAATGCCAACCAGATGATGTCATCTATCATATCTATGATTCTAGATTTCTTAAAAAGTATAAGCATGAACTACAAGATTTTAGAAATAGCGGTTGGGAATTGATAGAAACAGGTTTTTGTTCAATTCTTCGTAAACCAACTTCTGATATACTTTCAGAGGAGAAAATATATATGCGTAATGGTCTTAGATGGGAAGTTATGCGGTCTAGACTTTGTTCCTGTATAGCCGTTTTATCAGGTGGTCTTGTTGTTTGCATGAGTTTGTATCGAGAAAACTTGTCTCAGTCTTTCTTTATTATTTTCGTTTTATACGCTTGCTTAATTTCTTATCTAATCTATGGTTATTTCAAACTAAAAAGGAAATACCAAGTAGATAAAAAGTAAGATTCTAGGTCTTTAGACTGATTTTTAGCACTCTTGACAAAAGAGTGCTAATTTTTTGAGTTTTTGTCTTGACATTCTCTTCTAAGGGTGTATAATAGAATCATGAGTTAGCACTTGTGTGTATCGAGTGCTAATCAATCTGACAGAGAGGAGTGATGAGATGGTTACAGAGCGTCAGCAGGATATTTTAAATCTGATTATTGACATCTTTACCAAAACGCACGAACCTGTCGGATCCAAGGCGCTACAAGAGTCTATCAATTCTAGTAGTGCTACCATTCGTAATGACATGGCAGCTCTAGAGAAGCAGGGTTTGCTTGAGAAGGCTCATACCTCAAGCGGTCGGATGCCAAGTGTTGCGGGATTTCAGTACTATGTGAAACACTCGCTTGCTTTTGATAGACTGGCTGAAAATGAGGTATACGAGGTTGTCAAAGCCTTTGATCAGGAATTCTTCAAACTGGAGGATATTCTGCAAGAGGCTGCTAATCTACTGACAGACCTGAGCGGCTGTACGGTAGTAGCACTGGATGTTGAGCCGAGCAGGCAACGGTTGACAGCCTTTGATATCGTTGTTTTGGGACAACATACAGCCTTGGCAGTATTTACCCTAGACGAGTCCCGAACGGTTACCAGTCAATTTCTGATTCCAAGGAACTTCTTGCAGGAAGATTTAAATCGCCTCAAGACCTTGATTCAAGAACGTTTCCTCGGTCACACCGTTCTAGATATTCACTACAAAATTCGGACGGAGATTCCGCAGATTATCCAGCGTTACTTTACAACAACAGACAATGTCATGGATCTCTTTGAACACATTTTTAAAGAAATGTTCAACGAAAACATTGTGGTATCGGGAAAAGTCAATCTCTTGAATTTTGCCAATCTGGCAGCCTATCAGTTCTTTGATCAGCCACAAAAGGTAGCCTTGGAGATTCGTGAGGGTCTGCATGAAGATCATATGCAAAATGTCCGTGTTGCGGACAGCCAAGAGTCCTGTCTAGCTAACTTGGCGGTGATTAGCAGTAAATTTCTCATTCCTTATCGGGGTTTTGGAATTCTAGCGATTATCGGTCCGGTCAATCTGGATTACCAGCAATTGGTCAACCAAGTCAATGTAGTCAACCGCGTATTGACCATGAAGTTGACAGATTTTTATCGCTACCTCAGCAGTAATCATTACGAAGTAAATTAAGATTGAAATCATTAAAGGAGGCGAAAATGGCCCAAGATAAAAAAACGAAGAAATGAAAGAAGAGGAAGTTGTGGAAACAACTGAAGAAACAACTCCTGAGAAGTCTGAGTTGGACTTGGCAAATGAACGCGCGGATGAGTTTGAAAATAAATACCTTCGCGCTCATGCAGAAATGCAAAATATTCAACGTCGAGCCAATGAAGAACGTCAAAACTTGCAACGTTATCGTAGCCAAGACTTGGCAAAAGCAATTTTACCGTCGCTTGACAACTTAGAACGTGCACTAGCAGTTGAAGGTTTGACTGACGATGTCAAAAAAGGATTGGAGATGGTGCAAGAGAGTTTGATTCACGCTTTGAAAGAAGAAGGAATCGAAGAAATCGCAGCTGACGGCGAATTTGACCATAACTATCATATGGCCATCCAAACTCTCCCAGCAGATGATGAACATCCAGCAGATACCATCGCCCAAGTCTTTCAAAAAGGCTACAAACTCCATGACCGCATCTTACGCCCAGCCATGGTGGTGGTTTATAACTAAGATACAAAGCCCGTAAAAAGCTCACAGTAAAAATAGGAGATTGACGAAGTGTTCGATGAACACAAGAAAATCTATCTTTTTTACCCAGAGCTTAGGGCATGTTCGATTCGGCAATTCTGACGGTAGCTAAGGCAACTCGTCAGAAAACGGCAATCGCTATGGCGTTTGCCTAGCCTCCTTACTAACTCGTAGTCGAAATAATATCGATTTCGACTCCTCGTGTCGTAACATAATAGGAAACTTGTCCAAAATGACAATAAACTATGAAGAAAGATAAAAAATTATTCAGCTTTGCAATAGTGAGCGAAGCGAACCATTGGCGATACTCTTCGCCGTGGCGTTATTTGCGCAAACTTTGAGACTTTAGGCTCAAAGTTTAGTCAAAGAGATTGATAAAGTCAAGCTCTGACGGCGCCGCCACTTAAGAAGAGTATCAAAAAGAAAATAGAAAATTAACTAACAAGGAGAAAAACACATGTCTAAAATTATCGGTATTGACTTAGGTACAACAAACTCAGCAGTTGCAGTTCTTGAAGGAACTGAAAGCAAAATCATCGCAAACCCAGAAGGAAACCGCACAACTCCATCTGTAGTATCATTCAAAAACGGCGAAATCATCGTTGGTGATGCTGCGAAACGTCAAGCAGTCACAAACCCAGATACAGTCATCTCTATCAAATCTAAGATGGGAACTTCTGAAAAAGTTTCTGCTAACGGCAAAGAATACACTCCACAAGAAATCTCAGCTATGATTCTTCAATACTTGAAAGGTTATGCTGAAGACTACCTTGGTGAAAAAGTAACCAAAGCAGTTATCACAGTTCCAGCTTACTTCAACGACGCTCAACGTCAAGCAACAAAAGACGCTGGTAAAATCGCTGGTCTTGAAGTAGAACGTATTGTCAACGAACCAACTGCAGCAGCCCTTGCTTACGGTTTGGACAAGACTGATAAAGAAGAAAAAATCTTGGTATTTGACCTTGGTGGTGGTACATTCGACGTCTCTATCCTTGAATTGGGTGACGGTGTCTTCGACGTATTGTCAACTGCAGGGGACAACAAACTTGGTGGTGACGACTTTGACCAAAAAATCATTGACCACTTGGTAGCAGAATTCAAGAAAGAAAACGGTATTGACTTGTCTACTGACAAGATGGCAATGCAACGTTTGAAAGATGCAGCTGAAAAAGCGAAGAAAGACCTTTCTGGTGTAACTTCAACACAAATCAGCTTGCCATTTATTACTGCTGGTGAGGCTGGACCTCTTCACTTGGAAATGACTTTGACTCGTGCTAAATTTGACGATTTGACTCGTGACCTTGTAGAACGTACAAAAGTTCCAGTTCGTCAAGCCCTTTCAGATGCAGGTTTGAGCTTGTCAGAAATCGACGAAGTTATCCTTGTTGGTGGTTCAACTCGTATCCCAGCCGTTGTCGAAGCTGTTAAGGCTGAAACTGGTAAAGAACCAAACAAATCAGTTAACCCTGACGAAGTAGTTGCTATGGGTGCTGCCATCCAAGGTGGTGTGATTACTGGTGATGTCAAAGACGTTGTCCTTCTTGACGTAACACCATTGTCACTTGGTATCGAAACAATGGGTGGCGTCTTCACAAAACTTATCGATCGCAACACTACTATTCCAACATCTAAATCACAAGTCTTCTCAACAGCGGCAGACAACCAACCAGCAGTTGATATTCATGTTCTTCAAGGTGAACGCCCAATGGCAGCAGATAACAAGACTCTTGGACGTTTCCAATTGACAGATATCCCAGCTGCACCTCGTGGAATTCCTCAAATCGAAGTAACTTTCGACATCGACAAGAACGGTATCGTATCTGTTAAAGCCAAAGACCTTGGAACTCAAAAAGAACAAACTATTGTTATCCAATCTAACTCAGGTTTGACTGATGAAGAAATCGACCGCATGATGAAAGATGCAGAAGCAAACGCTGAAGCAGATAAGAAACGTAAAGAAGAAGTAGACCTTCGTAACGAAGTAGACCAAGCAATCTTTGCGACTGAAAAGACAATCAAGGAAACTGAAGGAAAAGGCTTCGATGCAGAACGTGATGCTGCCCAAGCTGCCCTTGATGACCTTAAGAAAGCGCAAGAAGACAACAACTTGGACGAAATGAAAGCAAAACTTGAAGCATTGAATGAAAAAGCTCAAGGACTTGCTGTTAAACTCTACGAACAAGCCGCAGCAGCCCAACAAGCTCAAGCAGGAGCAGAAGGCGCACAAGCAACAGGAAACGCAGGCGATGACGTCGTAGACGGAGAGTTTACGGAGAAATAAAATAGTCCAGTGGACTATTTTATCCCGAGCTTGAAAATCAGGCGGATAGATATAAGAAGAAATCCAGAGGTTGCAACCCAGCCTCTGTTTTTCGGTAAAATAGAGGATGTTGCGTATGAAAAAAGTACTTTGTATCATTTATCCTAATTTTTCTCTTTATGAGATAACCGCTTTAACAAGTACTTTAGCTCTGTCTTTTGACATCACGATTGATTATGTCGCTTCAGATTATTCGATAGTTATATCTGAGGATGGCTTACCTTGTCAACCTACAAAAATATTGGATCAAATCTGTATAGAAGAGTATTCTTGTATCATTTTACCAGGAATGGTAAATATAGGGGCTGCTCTACAGGATGAAAAATTAAATTCTTTTTTGAGAGAACTCGGTGAGCAGGATATCTTAATTGCAGCAATTTCTTCTGCGCCCATTTTGTTAGCGAAAGCTGGCTTGTTGAATGACACGAAATTTACTGGTGGGATTTGGCAAAACTTCTTTGACTATTTTGAATTTCTTCCACGTGAGAATTTCCAATCTAAATTGGTTGTGCAAGATAAAAATATCATTACGGCTATTGGATTTGCATATCAAGAGTTTGCAAGAAAAGTGATACTTGGTCTAGGTTTGGCAGAAAATACTGACAACTATTTTAAAGAACAGAACGAATATTCAGAAGAGGACTTAATTTTTACTCTGTCGGACAAAGAGTTTGATGAAGTGAAACAGAGTATAGAAAATGCCCTCTAAATATTTACTTATAAATTATAGAAAGGAATAAGGGTGTTCGAGTAACTGAACACGGGCTACGGACTGTGCCAAAAAGATAGTTTTTTCTAGGACGCAAGCGTCTGTCGTTAAAACTCCTATTTTGGCTGTGTCCGTTTGACGCCCTTTGTATCTTGAATTATGAACAATACTGAATTTTATGATCGTCTGGGGGTGTCAAAAAACGCTTCGGCAGACGAGATCAAAAAGGCTTATCGTAAGCTTTCAAAAAAATACCACCCAGATATCAATAAGGAGCCTGGTGCTGAGGAAAAGTACAAGGAAGTTCAAGAAGCCTATGAGACTTTGAGTGACGACCAAAAACGTGCAGCCTACGACCGATATGGTGCTGCAGGTGCCAACGGTGGCTTTGGTGGTGCTGGCGGTTTTGGTGGTTTTGACGGAGCAGGTGGCTTCGGTGGTTTTGAAGATATCTTCTCAAGTTTTTTCGGGGGGGGCGGAGCTTCACGCAATCCAAACGCTCCTCGTCAAGGGGATGACCTCCAGTATCGTGTGAACTTGACCTTTGAAGAAGCTATCTTCGGAACAGAAAAGGAAGTTAAGTACAACCGTGAAGCAAGCTGTCATACATGTAATGGATCTGGTGCTAAGCCAGGGACAAGTCCAGTCACTTGTGGACGCTGTCATGGCGCTGGTGTTATTAACGTTGATACGCAGACTCCTCTTGGTATGATGCGCCGTCAAGTAACCTGTGATGTCTGTCACGGTCGCGGAAAAGAAATCAAAGATCCATGTACAACTTGTCATGGAACAGGTCATGAAAAACAAGCTCATAGCGTACATGTGAAGATTCCTGCTGGTGTGGAAACAGGCCAACAAATCCGCCTCGCTGGTCAAGGTGAAGCAGGCTTTAACGGTGGGCCTTACGGAGACTTGTATGTAGTGGTTTCAGTAGAAGCCAGCGATAAGTTTGAACGTGAAGGAACAACTATTTTCTACAAGTTGAATCTTAATATTGTCCAAGCTACTCTTGGAGATACTGTGGAAATTCCAACCGTGCATGGAGATGTTGAATTGGTTATCCCAGAAGGAACTCAGACTGGCAAGAAATTCCGTCTACGTGGCAAGGGAGCACCGAGCCTTCGTGGCGGCGCCGTTGGTGACCAATACGTTACTGTCAATGTCGTGACTCCGACAGGTTTGAACGACCGTCAAAAAGCAGCGCTTAAAGAATTCGCAGCTGCAGGTGACTTGAAAGTCAATCCAAAGAAAAAAGGCTTCTTTGACCATATAAAAGATGCCTTCGAAGGAGAATAAAGTAAAAAGAGCCGATTGGCTCTTTTTTGTATAATTTTGGGAAATTTAGTATCGAAAAATCATTCTCCAATTAGTCTACTATTTATACTTTTGAGTGAGCAAGCCAGCAGTATCCATCTCCTGAATGAGTTGCTTGAATTCCTCTTCCTTTCCAGGCTTAACGGTGACGGTATCAATGTGGTTGATCGCCGAATCATCCTGAATATCTACCAAGGTCAAGGCTTTTTCATAGAATGCGATTCCCTTTTTGAGACTTGCCTGATTCTTCCAAGCTAGAATTGTGTAAGAAGAGTTTGATTTCTTTCCTTTTTCTTGGAAATACTTCTCGCCCTCCTCCCCTAAAAATTGTATTAAACCACGATTGAATAAGTTGTCTCCTACTTTGTAATAGGAAATATCTCTTGTCTGGAGGACATAGACTTTCAGTCGGTTTTTGGTGAGTTTTGGACTTTCCTTTAGGACGGGGTGGCTATTGACAACTTCTTCTGAGAAAGTAACATAAAAATTTAATCCTCCACCTTCGTATTGATAATGTCCATCTGATTCGACTTTCTCAGGAGGGAGGTCAAGGGAGATAAAGATTTGTTTTAAGGTTTCATTCCCATTTCGGATGTCACTCGGTGAGGCCTTGAAAAGATTCATCACTAGTAGAAATGCTAGGGCTGCAAGCAGGCAGAGACAGCCGCAAATAATCGCGATGACCTTCGCTAGAACTTTTAAAGACTGTTTCATTTTCATTCCCTCCCTTTTCTGTTCGAATTTAGTAACTCAAAATGGATTTAAGGAAAGTTGGAGGCTTTCTTATTCTTGGTTTTCTTCTTGGAGGACCGCCATTCTAGTCTGGAAATCTTTTTCCAAGACTTTGAACTTGTAGGTCAAATCTTTTTGGTATTCCTTGATAAGGGCTTTTTGTTGGTCGATGATTTGTAGGCTGTTTTGGATGATATCCAAATCATCCTTGATAGCTTGGACGCGGTCAGTTGTATCTAGCACTTCATCCTGAATGGCTTGGCGATTTTTCACGACAAAATAACTTCCAGCTGCAGCTCCTGCAAATAGCAATAGATTGGATAGTTTCATGGCATCTCCTTAAGCGTTTTTAATGGTTTCAGCGACTTGGGCAAGTTTGTCAAAGTCAGGTTCGTGGGCGATAAAGTCAATCTTAAGGTCATCTTCTGCACCGTAGCGAGGAACGAGGTGAACGTGGGTATGAAAGACCGTTTGACCAGCAACTTCCTCACAGTTGGCGATGATGTTCATTCCGGCAGCCTTGGTAGCCTTCATGACTTTTTGAGCCACTGTTGGCACCTGGGCAAAGAGTTGGTTGGCACTTGCGGCGTCCATCTCCAAAAGATTGCGATAGTGTTCTTTTGGTACGACCAAGGTGTGTCCAGGTGTTATTTGAGAGATATCAAGAAAGGCAAGAACCTGCTCATCTTCGTATACTTTGGAAGCAGGAATCTCCCCTGCGATAATCTTACAAAAAATGCAATCTGACATAAAATCCACCTCTACTGTATTGAATTTTGATATAATATAGCTACATTATACCAGATTCGGAGAAAATATGTTAGAAATTAAAAACCTGACAGGTGGCTATGTTCACGTCCCTGTCTTGAAAGATGTGTCCTTTACAGTTGAAAGTGGGCAGTTAGTCGGTTTGATTGGTCTCAACGGTGCTGGAAAATCAACGACTATCAATGAGATAATCGGTCTTTTGACGCCTTACAGTGGGGAAATCAAGATTAATGGTTTAACCCTGCGAGAAGATGCGACCAGCTACCGCAAGCAGATTGGCTACATCCCAGAGACGCCTAGCTTGTATGAAGAACTGACCCTCAGGGAGCATATCGAGACGGTTGCCATGGCTTATGGTATTGAGCAAAATATAGCTTTTGAGCGAGTAGAACCTTTGTTAAAGATGTTTCGTCTGGATCAAAAATTAGACTGGTTTCCTGTTCATTTCTCCAAAGGGATGAAGCAGAAGGTCATGATTATCTGTGCTTTTGTCGTAGATCCGAGTCTTTTCATCGTTGATGAGCCTTTCCTTGGGCTCGATCCGCTGGCCATTTCTGACTTGATTCAGCTTTTGGATGTGGAAAAGCAAAAAGGCAAGTCCATCCTCATGAGTACCCACGTGCTGGACTCGGCGGAAAAGATGTGTGACGCCTTTGTTATTCTCCACAAGGGAGAGGTGCGGGCTCAGGGGAACCTCCAGCAACTCCGCGAGGCTTTTGATATGCCCGAGGCTAGCTTGAATGATATTTACTTGGCTCTGACCAAAGAGGGGGACCTATGAAAGACTTGTTTTTAAGGAGAAAGCAGGCTTTTCGTAAGGAGTGTGTCGGTTATCTGCGTTATGTTCTCAATGACCACTTTGTCTTGTTCCTGCTAGTTCTCATCGGTTTTCTAGCCTACCAGTATAGTCAACTCTTGCAAAATTTTCCTGAAAATCATTGGCCCATCCTCTTGTTTTTGGGAATTGTATCTGCCTTGCTTTTGGCTTGGGGAGGAATCGCGACCTACATGGAAGGACCTGACAAGCTCTTTCTCTTAGTCAGTGAAGAGGAGGTAAAGTCCTACCTCAAAGGACAGTCGTCGCGTTCATTTGTTTTCTGGACAATTGTTCAAACCCTCTTTTTACTCTTGTTTGCACCCTTGTTTTTAGCCATGGGCTATGGCTTGCCAGTCTTTCTCGTTTATGTGCTTTTATTAGGAGCTGGGAAATACCTGGTCTTTCGCCAAAAAGCCAGCAAATTTTTCACTGAAACTGGACTGGATTGGGACTATGTCATTGCCCAAGAAAGCAAGCGCAAGCAAGTCTTGCTTCGTTTCTTTGCTCTCTTTACTCAGGTCAAGGGCGTTTCAAATAGTATCAAGCGTCGGGCTTATCTGGATTTCATCCTAAAGGCAGTTCAAAAGGTGCCTGGGAAAATCTGGCAAAACCTCTATCTTCGTTCATATCTGCGAAATGGAGACCTCTTTGCCCTCAGTCTCCGCCTCTTGCTCCTATCCTTGTTAGCTGTGATCTTCATCGAGCAATCTTGGATTGCGACGGCAGTAGTTGTCCTGTTTAATTATCTTATGCTCTTCCAGTTGTTGGCTCTCTATCGTGCTTTTGACTACCAGTACTTGACCCAGCTCTTTCCTTTAGAAAAGGGTGAAAAAGAGAAGGGCTTGAAACAGATTGTGCTCGGTGTTGGAAGTGTCGTTCTTTTGTTGGAATTACTAGTCGGAGCAGTAGTTTTTCAAGAAAAAATAGCCTTGTTGGCTCTTGTAGGAGCAAGTCTTGTCCTACAATTGTTTTATTTACCTTACCAAGTGAAAAGATTGGTTGACGAATAGACAAAAAACTAGTAGAATAGTAAGGAAACTTTATACGGAGGAAAGAAATGGACTTGGGTGATAATGAGCTAACGCTGACCCCGATACCAGGGAAGAGCGGCAAGGCTTATATGGGAAGCTACCCTGATGGGAAGCGCGTCTTTGTAAAAATGAACACCTCTCCAATCCTACCTGGCCTAGCCAGAGAACAAATCGCTCCTCAATTACTATGGACTCGTCGTTTAGCGGATGGTCGTGATATGTGTGCCCAAGAATGGTTGACTGGCAAAATCTTGACTCCCTACGATATGAATCGCAAACAAATCATTACAATCTTGAACCGTCTCCACCGCTCGCGTCCCTTGATGAAGCAGTTGAGTCGTTTGGGATATACCATGGAAAAACCGGTTGATTTATTGCGTTCTTGGCAACAAGAAGTACCAGAAATCTTGCAACAGAATCACTACTTGAATAGTGTGATTGCTGAACTAGGTAAGACGGTTCCAGGCTTTAGGGAAGATTATGCAACGATTGTGCATGGAGACCTTCGCCATAGTAATTGGATTGAGACAGAGAGTGGGCTTGTTTATCTAGTGGATTGGGATTCGGTTCGTCTGACGGATCGTATGTTTGATGTGGCGCATTTGCTATGCCACTACATTCCAGATCATCAGTGGCGTCAATGGTTGAGAGACTACGGCTATAAGTACAATCAGACAGTGTTAGATAAATTGTATTGGTATGGTCAGTATTCTTATTTGAACCAGATTGCCAAATACTGTGAAAATCAAGATTTAGACAATGTAAACCGGGAGATTTACGCTTTGCGCGTCTTCCGTGACAAGTATGGAAAGAAGAGATGAGAGTTAGAAATCGTAAAGGGGCGACAGAATTACTAGAGGCAAATCCTCAGTATGTTGTCCTCAATCCCTTAGAGGCTAAAGGGAAATGGCGAGACTTGTTTGGAAATGATCATCCTATTCATGTTGAGGTTGGAAGTGGAAAAGGAGCCTTCGTATCAGGAATGGCCAAACAAAACCCTGACATCAATTATATCGGGATTGATATCCAAAAGTCGGTGTTAAGTTATGCCTTGGATAAGGTATTAGAAGTTGGAGTGCCTAATATCAAGTTGTTGTGGGTAGATGGTTCGGATTTGACGGACTACTTTGAAGACGGTGAGATTGATCGTCTCTACCTAAACTTTTCAGATCCCTGGCCTAAAAAACGCCATGAAAAACGTCGTTTGACTTACAAGAGTTTCCTGGATACCTTCAAGCGCATCTTGCCTGAGAATGGGGAAATCCATTTCAAGACAGACAATCGTGGCTTGTTTGAGTACAGTCTAGTGAGCTTTTCTCAGTATGGGATGAAACTCAATGGTGTTTGGCTGGACTTGCATGCCAGTGATTTTGAAGGCAATGTCATGACAGAGTATGAGCAAAAATTCTCAAGCAAGGGTCAAGTGATCTACCGAGTTGAAGCAGAATTTTAAGAAATAGCTTGAAAACCAGCTGTTTGAGTGCTAATGCTTTACATAAATTGACAAACGTGCTATACTGATAGTAAGAATATGAGAAAGAGAGGCGGGGAAATATCTTCGCCTCTTGCTTATGAGGAGGTGGACATAATCGCAACAATCGTAGAATTAGTCAGAGAAGTTGTAGAACCTGTCATCCAAGCGCCTTTCGAGCTCGTGGATATCGAGTATGGAAAGATTGGCAGTGACATGATTCTCAGTATTTTTGTAGACAAACCCGAAGGAATTACCTTGAACGACACGGCAGACCTGACAGAAATTATCAGTCCTGTCCTAGACACCATCAAGCCCGATCCCTTCCCAGAACAATATTTCCTAGAAATTACCAGTCCAGGCTTGGAACGTCCTTTGAAAACCAAGGATGCCGTTGCTGGAGCAGTTGGAAAATACATCCATGTCGGGCTCTATCAAGCTATCGATAAGCAAAAAGTCTTTGAAGGAACCTTGCTGTCCTTTGAAGAGGATGAGTTGACTATGGAGTATATGGACAAAACACGTAAGAAAACCGTCCAAATTCCATACAGTTTAGTATCAAAAGCACGTTTAGCAGTAAAACTATAGAAAAGAAAGGATAGCTTTTGAGGATTCAAAAGTAAAAAGAACATGAGTAAAGAAATGCTAGAGGCCTTCCGCATTTTGGAAGAAGACAAGGGAATCAAAAAAGAGGACATCATCGACGCAGTAGTAGAGTCGCTTCGTTCCGCTTATCGTAGACGCTATGGTCAATCAGACAGCGTAGCCATCGACTTCAATGAAAAAACAGGAGACTTTACAGTTTATACTGTCCGTGAAGTTGTTGATGAAGTATTTGATAGCCGTTTGGAAATTAGCTTGAAGGATGCCCTAGCCATTAATTCAGCCTATGAGCTTGGTGACAAGATTAAGTTTGAAGAAGCACCAGCTGAGTTTGGTCGTGTAGCAGCACAATCTGCTAAACAAACCATTATGGAAAAAATGCGCAAGCAAACACGTGCCATCACTTATAATACTTACAAAGAACATGAACAAGAAATCATGTCTGGTACTGTAGAACGCTTTGACAACCGTTTTATCTATGTCAACCTTGGCAGCATCGAAGCCCAATTGTCAAAACAAGACCAAATCCCTGGAGAAGTTTTTGCTTCTCACAACCGTATCGAAGTTTACGTTTACAAGGTTGAAGACAACCCTCGTGGTGTGAATGTCTTTGTCAGTCGTAGCCATCCAGAGATGATTAAGCGTTTGATGGAGCAAGAAATTCCAGAAGTTTATGACGGAACTGTTGAAATCATGAGTGTGGCCCGTGAAGCAGGTGACCGTACCAAGGTTGCTGTTCGTAGCCACAATCCAAACGTGGACGCTATCGGGACAATCGTTGGTCGTGGTGGTGCCAATATCAAGAAGATCACTAGCAAGTTCCACCCAGCTCGCTACGACGCTAAGAGCGATCGTATGATTCCTGTCGAAGAAAACATCGACGTTATCGAGTGGGTAGCGGATCCAGCTGAGTTTATCTACAATGCCATCGCACCTGCAGAGGTTGACCAAGTTATCTTTGATGAAAACGACAGCAAGCGTGTCTTGGTCGTTGTACCTGATAACAAGCTTTCTCTTGCCATCGGTCGTCGTGGACAAAACGTTCGCTTGGCAGCTCACTTGACGGGTTACCGTATTGATATCAAGTCTGCTAGTGAGTTTGAAGCCATGGAAGAAGCGGGTCAAGTTGATTACGCAGTTGCGGATGAATTGATCGAAGAATAAAAGCTGCTAGAGGAGGGAAAGATGAAAACAAGAAAAATCCCTTTGCGCAAGTCTGTTGTATCCAACGAAGTGATTGATAAGCGTGATTTGCTCCGCATTGTCAAGAACAAAGAAGGACAGGTCTTTATCGATCCGACAGGCAAGGCCAATGGCCGTGGCGCTTATATCAAGCTAGACAATGCCGAAGCCCTAGAGGCAAAAAAGAAGAAAGTCTTTAACCGCAGCTTTAACATGGAAGTGGAAGAAAGCTTTTATGACGAGTTGATCGCTTATGTGGATCACAAAGTGAAAAGAAGAGAGTTAGGACTTGAATAAGCAAAAGATAAGTAATCTCTTGGGACTTGCTCAACGAGCAGGCCGGATCATATCGGGTGAGGAATTGGTGGTCAAGGCTATCCAAGACCAGAAAGCCAAGCTAGTCTTTCTAGCTCATGATGCTGGTCCCAATCTAACCAAGAAGATTAACGACAAAAGTGACTATTATCAAGTAGAAGTTATAACCGTGTTTTCAACACTGGAATTAAGCATAGCAGTCGGAAAATCGAGAAAAGTTTTGGCTGTGACAGATGCTGGATTTACAAAGAAAATGAGGTCTCTTATGGAATAGAAGAGGAGGACATGATTTGTCTAAGAAAAGATTGTACGAAATCGCAAAAGAACTTGGAAAAGAAAGTAAAGAAGTTGTAGCGCGTGCAAAAGAGTTGGGCTTGGATGTGAAAAGCCACTCATCGAGCGTGGAAGCTGCTGCTGCTGAACAAATCGCAGCTAGCTTTAAACCTGCACCTGCTCCTAAGGCAGAAGCAAAACCTGCAGCACCAAAAGTAAGTGTAGAAAAGAAAGCAGAAAAGTCTGTATCAGCTAAACCAGTAGCCGCTAAGGAAGAAAGCAAATCAGCTACACCTGCAGCTCCTAAGGAAGAAAAAGTAGTGGCCGCAAGACCACAGAGTCGAAACTTCAAGGCGGAGCGTGAGGCGCGTGCCAAAGAGCAGGCAGAGCGACGCAAACAAAACAAGGGCAACAACCGTGACCAACAACAAAACGGTAACCGTCAGAAAAATGACGGCCGTAATGGTGGAAAACCTGGTCAAGGAAACCGCGACAATCGCCGATTTAACGACCAAGGGAAAAAACCACAAGGTCAGGGAAACCGTGGCAATAATCGCCGTCAGCAACAAGACTTCCAGCCAAAACAAGCTGGACCACGTGTTGACTTTAAAGCCCGTGCAGCAGCCCTAAAAGCAGAGCAAAATGCAGAGTACGCACGCTCAAGCGAGGAGCGCTTCAAACAATCGCAAGCTGCCAAAGAAGCCTTGGCTCAAGCTAATAAACGCAAGGAGCCAGAGGAAATCTTTGAAGAAGCTGCTAAGCTAGCTGAACAAACGCAGCCAGTCGTAACAGTAGCTCCTGTAGCGAAAGAAGCACCAGTGGATACACGTCGTAAAAAACAAGCTCGACCAGACAAAGAACGTGATGATTATGATCACGAAGAAGATGGTCCTAGAAAACAACAAAAGAATCGAAGTAGTCAGAATCAAGTGAGAAATCAAAGAAATAGTAACTGGAATAACAATAAGAAGAACAAAAAAGGCAATAACAAGAACAATCGCAACCAGACTCCAAAACCTGTTACAGAGCGCAAGTTCCATGAATTGCCAACAGAATTCGAATATACAGATGGTATGACTGTTGCGGAAATCGCAAAACGTATCAAACGTGAACCAGCTGAAATCGTTAAGAAACTCTTTATGATGGGGATTATGGCCACACAAAACCAATCCTTGGATGGAGAAACCATTGAACTCCTTATGGTAGATTACGGTATCGAAGCCAAACAAAAGGTTGAAGTGGACAATGCGGATATCGAGCGTTTCTTTGTCGAAGATGGCTATCTTAATGAAGATGAATTGGTTGAGCGTCCACCTGTTGTAACCATCATGGGACACGTTGACCATGGTAAAACAACTCTCTTGGATACCCTTCGTAACTCTCGCGTTGCGACAGGTGAAGCAGGTGGTATCACTCAGCATATCGGTGCCTACCAAATCGTTGAAAATGGCAAGAAGATTACCTTCCTTGATACACCTGGACACGCGGCCTTTACCTCTATGCGTGCGCGTGGTGCATCTGTTACCGATATTACCATCTTGGTTGTAGCGGCGGATGATGGGGTTATGCCTCAGACTATCGAAGCCATCAACCACTCAAAAGCGGCCAACGTTCCAATTATCGTGGCTATCAACAAGATTGATAAACCAGGTGCCAACCCAGAACGCGTTATCGGTGAATTGGCAGAGCATGGTGTTATGTCAACAGCTTGGGGTGGAGATTCTGAATTTGTTGAAATCTCAGCAAAATTCAACCAAAATATCGATGAACTCTTGGAAACAGTTCTTCTTGTAGCTGAAATCCAAGAACTCAAGGCAGACCCAACAGTTCGTGCGATCGGTACCGTTATCGAGGCTCGCTTGGATAAAGGAAAAGGTGCGGTTGCAACCCTTCTTGTTCAACAAGGTACCTTGAATGTCCAAGACCCAATCGTTGTCGGAAATACCTTCGGTCGTGTGCGTGCTATGACCAATGACCTTGGCCGTCGTGTTAAGGTTGCAGGTCCGTCAACACCAGTTTCTATCACAGGTTTGAACGAAGCGCCAATGGCGGGTGACCATTTTGCTGTTTACGAAGATGAAAAATCTGCGCGTGCAGCAGGTGAGGAACGTGCAAAACGTGCCCTCATGAAACAACGCCAAGCTACCCAACGTGTCAGCCTTGAAAACCTCTTTGATACGCTTAAAGCTGGTGAACTTAAGTCTGTTAACGTCATCATCAAGGCCGACGTACAAGGTTCAGTTGAAGCCCTTTCTGCCTCCCTTCAAAAAATTGATGTGGAAGGTGTGAAAGTTACCATTGTCCACTCAGCAGTCGGTGCCATCAACGAATCAGACGTGACCCTTGCGGAAGCTTCAAATGCCTTTATCGTTGGTTTCAACGTACGCCCTACACCACAAGCTCGTCAACAAGCAGAAGCTGATGATGTAGAAATCCGTCTCCACAGTATTATCTACAAGGTTATCGAAGAGATGGAAGAAGCCATGAAAGGGATGCTTGACCCAGAATTTGAAGAAAAAGTTATTGGTGAAGCAGTTATCCGTGAAACCTTTAAGGTATCTAAAGTCGGAACTATCGGTGGATTCATGGTTATCAACGGTAAGGTTACCCGTGACTCGAAAGTTCGTGTTATCCGTGATGGTGTCGTTATCTATGATGGCGAACTCGCAAGCTTGAAACACTACAAAGACGACGTCAAAGAAGTTACAAACGGTCGTGAAGGTGGATTGATGATTGATGGCTACAATGATATCAAGATGGATGATGTGATTGAGGCATATGTCATGGAAGAAATCAAACGTTAAGATTTTTGCTCCTTTCTTAGGTGGTGAGGGACGCAAGCAAACCGATGGTTTCATTGCTTATTTTTGAGCCTAGGGTCTCAAAAATCCCCTGTGATGGGACTGATAAATCAGTTCCATCACTTTCACCACAGCGAAAGAAGCGGATGAGTTCAAATTGCACTTCGTTTCAATTTGAACTGAAAAACAATAAATTTAAAAATAGCTAGGTCTGCTGGCCTAGCTTTTGGTTCAAAGTAGAGAAAGGAATATCATGGCAAATCATTTCCGTACGGATCGTGTGGGCATGGAAATCAAGCGTGAAGTCAATGAGATTTTGCAAAAGAAGGTCCGTGATCCGCGTGTCCAAGGTGTGACCATTACAGATGTTCAGATGCTGGGGGATTTGTCTGTTGCCAAGGTTTACTACACCATTTTGAGTAACCTTGCTTCAGATAATCAAAAAGCTCAAATCGGGCTTGAAAAAGCAACTGGTACCATCAAACGTGAACTTGGTCGCAATTTGAAATTGTACAAAATCCCAGATTTGACCTTCGTCAAAGACGAATCCATTGAATATGGAAACAAGATTGACGAAATGCTACGCAATCTGGATAAGAACTAATACTCTTCGAAAATCAAATTCAAACCATGTCAGCGTCGCCTTGCCGTACTCAAGTACAGCCTGCGGCTAGCTTCCTAGTTTGCTCTTTGATTTTCATTGAGTATAAAAAAGAGGGGATAACCCTCTTTTTTCTTGTCAGAGTAGTCCATCTGCTACTCATCAATATGTTGCCCTTGTAAAAGGCAGTTTAAAAAATTTGTAAATTTCAAATAGTATGATATGATAAAGTCTGATATGAATGAAAATGGAGATACAAATGGCTAAACAAGATATAGCTATGTAAGTATTGCAACAAGTGGTAAAACTTCCCGTAGTCAAAGTTGATCGAGAGAAATTTTTGGTGGAAAAGTTTTCCAAGGAATTAGACCGCAAGGATATTGCAACCTTATTAGAACAAGGGCCGACTTCTTTGTTACCTCAGGAAAGTTTGGACCGAGTGGCAAAGGCCTGTATTAAGGACAATGTATTGCTGATCAGCGGCACTTCGGTATTGGCAGGTCTACCTGGAGGTCTTGCCATGGCGATCACCATTCCAACAGATGTAGCCCAGTTTTACGCTTTCTCATTAAAACTAGCTCAGGAACTAGGGTATATTTACGGATTTGATGATCTCTGGGCATCGCGCAATGAGTTAAGCGAGGAAGCTAAAAACACACTCCTACTGTACCTCGGTGTGATGCTGGGAGTAAATGGTGCAGGTGCCCTGCTTCGATCAGGCGGAGTGACAGTAGCCAAACAAGTCATAAAAGTAGTGAATAAGAAAGCTTTGACAAAGACGCTCTGGTATCCTATTTTAGAGAAAATTTTGAAAATTTTTGGTGTCAATCTGACAAAAGGAGGCCTAGCCAAAGGAATGGGGAGAGTGATTCCTATCCTAGGCGGAGTCATTTCTGGTGGCTTAACCTTTGCGACCATGAAGCCGATGGGAGAAAGATTGCAACAGGAATTGTCCAAACTAGTCAACTACAATGAAGTGCAATATCAAAAAGACGTTGATATTATCCGAAAAGAAGTCGAAATCATCGAAGGAGAGTAATATGGGCTTCATTAAAATTCTAGCCAAGACTTACGGGAATTACTTTTTTGTGATGCAAAGCGTCAAAGTTCTGAAGAACATGAAAAAAGATGACAATGCTCTAGTAGGTTTCGGGAAAGTACTCCTTGCTGACAAGCTGATGGATGTAGCCCAGTGGCTCGCAAAACCAGATGATAAGGAATAACTTGAAATGAAAGAAACTAGCAGGAACTCCACTGCTAGTTTTTTAATCTCTTCCCATATGGTATAATATAAGCAGTAAAATCATTTTATACTCTTCGAAAATCAAATTCAAACCACGTCAGCTTCACCTTGCCGTAGGTATGGTTACTGACTTCGTCAGTTCTATCCACAACCTCAAAACACTGTTTTGAGCAGCCTGCGGCTAGCTTCCTAGTTTGCTCTTTGATTTTCATTGAGTATTAGAACATACATGGAGGTCGTCATGGACAATATCATCGATGTGTCAATACCCGTTGCAGAAGTGGTGGACAAGCATCCAGAAGTCTTGGAAATTCTAGTGGAGCTAGGTTTTAAACCACTAGCCAATCCCTTGATGCGCAATACCGTCGGTCGCAAGGTATCGCTTAAACAGGGTTCGAAGCTCGAAGGAACACCTATGGACAAGATTGTCCGCACACTGGAAGCGAATGGTTACGAAGTGATTGGATTAGACTAATGGCAGATGAACGGATTCATATCCTACGGGATATTTTGTTAGAATTGCACAATGGCGCCTCTCCTGAGTCAGTTCAGGAGCGTTTTGATGCGACCTTTACAGGTGTGTCAGCCATCGAGATTTCCCTCATGGAGCACGAGCTGATGAACTCAGACTCAGGTGTCACTTTTGAAGATGTCATGGAGCTCTGTGATGTCCATGCTAATCTTTTTAAAAATGCTGTTAAGGGTGTTGAAGTAGAGGATACCGAGCATCCTGGCCACCCAGTTCGCGTCTTCAAGGATGAAAATCTGGCCCTCCGTGCTGCCTTGATTCGCATTCGGAGATTGTTGGATACCTATGAGTCTATGGAAGACGAGGAAATGCTGGCAGAGATGCGCAAGGGTTTGGTCCGTCAAATGGGACTTTTGGGGCAATTTGACATTCACTATCAGCGCAAGGAAGAGCTCTTTTTCCCCATCATGGAGCGCTATGGTCACGATTCACCTCCAAAAGTTATGTGGGGAGTGGATGATCAGATCAGAGAACTCTTTCAGACAGCTCTAGCGACGGCTAAGGCACTACCAGAAGTGTCGATTAACACTGTAAAAGAAGATTTCGAAGCTTTTGCGACAGAGTTTGAAAGTATGATTTTCAAGGAAGAGTCCATCCTTCTCATGATTCTCCTCGAGTCTTTCACCCAGGATGACTGGATTCAGATTGCGGAGGAGAGCGATGCCTACGGCTATGCCATCATCCGTCCGTCAGAGAAATGGGTGCCTGAGCGACAGAGCTTTGTTGAGGGAAAGAGTGCAGAGGAGCCAGTACAACTAGATACGGCTGAAGGTCAAGTTCAGCAAGTCATCGATACACCAGAAGGTCAGTTCACCATTACCTTTACCCCTAGGGAAAAGGAAGCAGTGCTGGACCGTCATAGTCAACAGGCTTTTGGCAATGGCTATCTCTCCGTCGAGCAGGCTAACCTCATCCTCAATCACCTCCCTATGGAGATCACCTTTGTCAATAAAGACGATATTTTCCAGTATTACAATGACAATGCGCCGGCTGATGAGATGATTTTTAAACGGACGCCGTCCCAAGTCGGGCGCAATGTAGAACTCTGCCATCCGCCCAAGTACCTAGACAAGGTGAAGGCCGTTATGAAAGGTCTTCGTGAAGGGGTCAAGGACAAGTATGAGATGTGGTTCAAGTCAGAGTCGCGAGGCAAGTTTGTCCACATCACCTATGCTGCGGTACACGATGAAAACGGGGAATTCCAAGGCGTGCTAGAGTATGTTCAGGATATCCAGCCCTACCGAGAGATTGATACGGACTATTTCCGTGGATTAGAATAAGGAGAATCAATGAGTTACGAACAGGAATTTATGAAGGAATTTGAGGCCTGGGTTAATACCCAGATCATGATCAACGACATGGCGCACAAGGAAAGTCAAAAAGTCTACGAAGAAGACCAAGACGAGCGTGCCAAAGATGCCATGATTCGCTACGAGAGCCGTTTGGATGCCTACCAGTTCTTGCTTGGTAAGTTTGAAAACTTCAAGGCAGGCAAGGGATTTCATGATTTGCCAGAAGGATTGTTTGGCGAGAGAAACTACTAATCGTTACAAATCAAAAAGTGCGTATGAACGCACTTTTTTTGTTTATACGTGATGTGTGTGTTTTGTGATCCATTGTTCCATTTTGATATGCAACCAGAATGAATAGATGCCCAAAGTGATGATGGTGAGCAAGAACCACTTGATCCAGTTCCCGAATAATTGAGAACCTGTTCCGTCAAAATAAAGGCGACGTCCATCGATGACAGTGTGCTTAACCTTCCAGTTTTGCATCATACAAACTGCCCATGGTGTAGCGATTCCAACAGTAAATCCCATGATAAGCATGGCTAGGATAGCATGTCCAACGTAGCTCAAAAGACCACCGTCAAAGTAACTTTCGTTATTCATATTGTTCTCCTTATCAGCTTTTTACATGAATCAGTCTTGCACATTACTGCATATTTTATCAAGAAGTCGAATCATTGTCAAATCAGATCGAAAGGAAAAACGGCTAGATTTTTAAGGGTAATCTTGTTTCCTTTCTTGATTTTTTCCCAAAATCTTGATAGAATATCTGTATTAAATCCTTGTCAGAGCAGGGATTTTTTATTGAAAGGATTTTATCATGTCAAAGAAACTCCAACGTAAAAAACAATTGCGAAATAGCCTTCGTCGTTCAGGTGCATTTTCAAGTACTGTGACCAAGGTTGTAGAAGAAACAAAAAAAATTGTGAAACATGCAGAAAAATCTGCTAGCGAAGCAGGAAAAGTTGTCTCTAAAAAAGTGGAACAAACAGTAGAAGCAACTAAAGAGCAAGCTCAAAAGGTTACAAGCTCTGTAGAGGAATTCGCAGCCAACCTAGGTGGACTTTCAGTCGACCGTGCCAAAACTTTCTACGATGAAGGAATCAAGTCGGCTGCTGACTTCAAAAACTGGACAGAAAAAGAACTCCTTGCCTTGAAAGGAATTGGCCCAGCTACTATTAAGAAATTAAAAGAACACGGAATCAGCTTCAAGTAATCTTTCTTGATCCTTGCTTTTCCGAGAAAAACTTGCTACAATAGAGCCATTAGAGGTGTTTTGAATCCCACATTTTACAGAAAGTGGCGGTGCTGAGAAGTCCACAAATGTGTCAAAACTGGTTGCTAATGACTGAAAATGAAATAAAAATGTCTTTTTGTTTTAAAGACAAGAGTTGCGGGCTCTGCCCGAAATTGGGTGGTACCGCGGATAAGCACATTCGTCCCTGTCATGTAGATGGCAGGGCTTTTCTTTTGCGTCTTAGTCAAAGGAGGTTTTCATGAAGCAATCCTTTAAAACCAGTAAGCTCTACTATGGTTTTCCTATCTTTATTTTAGGGTATCAGGATCAGAACTTTGGTCACAATATTACGACCTGTAGCTCCTCTTATAGTCTGGGAGACTGGTTGGTCATCGGTGTTGGGGCTGAGGAAAATGCGGCTGACCAGATTAAGCATTATCAACAGTTCACCGTCAATATCCCTGATGAAAACTTTATGCTTGAGATGGAGCAGGCTGGTTTTATCAGCCATCGTGAGAAATTGAAACACCTGGGACTAGACTGTGAGATTTCTGAACAGACTCAGGCCCCGATTTTAAAGGCCTGTCCAGTCGTATTGGATTGCCAGGTAGATAGGATTATCGAGGAAGATGGCATCTGCCATATCTTTGCCAAGATTCTTGGGCGACTTGCTGATTCTGATTTGTTAGATGACAAGGGCCATTTTAAAAATGACTGTTTTGCGCCAACTTACTTTATGGGAGACGGTCACCAGCGCGTTTATCGTTATTTAGATGATCGTGTCGATCCTATGGGGAGTTTCATCAAGAAAGCGAGGAAGAAGGATGACAGGAGCAACATTACCTGAACGAATCGAAACGGAACGACTTATCCTACGGGTCCGTACAGTGGCTGATGCCGAGGATATTCATGCCTACGCTAGTCTCCCAGAGGTCGCTTATCCAGCAGCATTTCACCCCGTTAAAACCTTGGGAGATGAGATTTATTACCTAGAGCATATCCTTCCCGAGCGCAATCAAAAGGAAAATCTCCCAGCGGGCTATGGAATTGTCGTTAAAGGAACCGATAAGGTCATCGGCTCTGTTGATTTCCCTCGTCGTCACGAGGATGATGTCTTGGAGATTGGCTATATCTTACATCCAGACTATTGGGGCCGAGGCTATGTGCCCGAAGCTATGTGCCCGAAGCGGCACGTACCTTGATTGACCTAGGCTTTAAAGAACTGGGTCTTCACAAGATTGAGCTGACTTGTTTTGGCTACAATGTCCAAAGTCAACGAGTCGCAGAGAAACTTGGCTTTACCTTAGAAGCTCGCATAAGAGACCGCAAAGATGCCCAAGGCAATCGCTGTGACAGTCTGATATATGGATTGCTGAGGAGTGAGTGGGAAATTTAGTAATGAAAAGAGATGAATAATGGCAAAAAAAGAAGTAAATACTGATTTATGGGTTCATGAACTTTTAAAAGAAGCAGGAATCCGTGAAAATTTTGATGCGCAGGGAAGTAATGTTAAAGAGATTAATGAAGCACTGAAGACTGCTTCGAAAAAAGGGACTGGAAATTCAGGCTTCCCAGAATACGTTGGAATTGTTAAAGACTTCTTAATCATTATTGAAGATAAACCTGGATTATCAAAACATATCAATTATACAGATGATGATTTGATTGCTGATGATGTCAAATCAAATACAGACTATGCAGTAAACGGAGCGGTCTTTTATGCTAAACATTTAGCAGATAAGGTTAGTTACAAAAAAATCATTGCTGTTGGAATTAGTGGCAATGAAAAAAAACATCGCATTACTCCTGTTTTTGTAAATGAACGTGGTGAATATTTTGAACTTGCGGATATTGAGACCCTTATTTCCTTTTCAATAGATAATATTGATGAGTATTACGTAAAAGAGATTCTTCAAGAAGAAACCAATTTTGAAAAAGAAACTGCTGAAATTTTAAAAGATGCCGCGACTTTACACAATGATTTGAGAAATTACGGCAATATTGAGGAAAAGAACAAACCTCTGATTGTTTCAGGAATTCTGTTAGCATTGAGAGAAACGGAGCATGGAAACTTCTCTCTGGAAAGTTTAACTGGAGATACTGTAAAAACAGACGGCTCAAAGATTTATACTGCCATCAAGTCTAACCTTCAGCGCGCTAATGTGTCTCCTGAAGTAAAAAAAGATAAACTACTTAGTCAGTTTGCTATCATTAGAGACGATGTGAAAATTAATGAAAAAAATGCTAATCTAGGTAAAACACCTATCAAACATTTCACAGAATTTCTTTATAAGAGTATTTATCAAAGTTTAAGATATAACAGTTCTGCTGAAGATTATCTAGGTCGTTTTTACGGAGAATTCATGTCTTACTCTGGAGGAGATGGCCAGAACTTAGGCATTGTTTTAACACCAAAGCATATCACGGAACTGTTTTGTGATTTGGTTGATTTGAAACCGACGGATAAGGTTTTTGATCCGACTTGCGGTACAGCAGGCTTCCTAATCGCTGCTATGCATGATATGTTAACAAAAGCAGAAAATGATTCTCAACGTGACCAAATTCGGAAACATCAGCTCTTCGGGATTGAAGAACAATCTTATATGTTTACAATTGCTACGACGAATATGATATTACGAGGTGATGGGAAAAGTAACCTTGAAAACCAAGACTTTCTACGCCAAAATCCTAGTAAGCTTCAGCTAAAACAATGCAACGTTGGTATGATGAATCCGCCATATTCAATGGGTTCGACAGCCAATACAGATCTGTATGAAATCAACTTTACAGAACACCTGTTAAATTCTTTAGTTGAAGGTGCTAAGGCGGTTGTCATCGTTCCTCAGTCCACCTTTACAGGGAAGACCAAGTTTGAAAAAGAAACTAAACAAAATATTTTAAAACACCATACTTTAGAAGGTGTTATTACACTTAATAAAAATACCTTTTATGGCGTGGGAACAAACCCTTGTATTGCAGTATTTACAGCTGGTATACCGCATCGTCCGGAAAAAGAATGCAAATTTATCAACTTTGAAAATGATGGTTTTGAAGTCTCTAAACACATCGGTCTAGTTGAAACAGCTACGGCTAAAGATAAAAAACAACACTTGCTTGATGTCTGGTTTGATCGCACTGAAGCAGAAACTAAGTTCTGTGTTCAAACAACGATTGAAGCTGATGATGAGTGGCTCCACTCTTTCTATTACTTTAATGATGAAATTCCTTCTGAGGAAGATTTTCAAAAGACCATTGCAGATTATCTAACTTTTGAAGTCAATATGATTACTCATGGACGAGGTTATCTTTTCGGAATAGAAGAGAAAGAGAATTACCAAGAAATTACCGATATTGAGGAACTTCCGATGGTAGCGGAAAAAGGTGACGATTATGAATGAAATTTCTAATTTTGTCCTATATACGACACCTAATGGTGATGTTAATTTAGATATTCTATTACAAGATGAAAATCTTTGGTTGACACAAAAAGGGATTTCTGACTTGTTCGGAGTTTCTAAATCAACGGTTAGTCACCATTTATCAAATATTTATAGTGATGGCGAGTTAGACAAGCTGGCAACTGTTCGAAAATTTCGAACAGTTCAAAAAGAGGGTAGTAGAGCGGTTCAGCGCGAATTAGAGTATTACAATCTTGATGCCATTATATCAGTTGGTTATCGCGTCAATTCAACTAAGGCGACACAATTTCGAATTTGGGCAACGAATACCTTAAAAGAATTTATTATTAAGGGGTTCGTACTTGATGACGAGCGTCTTAAACAGGGACAAACGGTCTTTGGTCAAGATTACTTCCGTGAACTCTTAGAGCGGATCCGTTCCATTCGTGCCAGTGAACGCCGTATTTATCAGCAAATAACCGATATTTTTGCGGAATGTGCTATTGACTACGATAGAAATTCTGAAATCACTAAGAATTTCTATGCCATGGTGCAGAACAAGTTCCATTTTGCTATTACAGGTAATACTGCTGCTGAGATTATTTATCATAAGGCAGATGCTGAAAAGAAACAAATGGGATTAACGACTTGGAAGAATGCACCAGATGGCCGAGTACTGAAATCGGATGTAACAGTTGCTAAGAATTATTTGCAAGAAAGCGAAATCCGTCAGCTAGAGCGTACCGTAACCTCTTACTTCGACTATATTGAAGGTTTGGTTGAACGCCGTAATACCTTTACCATGCAATCTTTGGCGGAAAGTATTGACCGTTTCCTTTCTTTTAATGAATATGACATTCTAGAAGGAAAAGGATCTATTTCTAAAAAACAGGCAGACGAGAAAGCCAGTCAAGAATATGAGAAGTTCAACCGCACCCAGAAAATCGTATCGGATTTTGACAAGCAAATCAAACAACTAATGGCAGGTGACAAAGATGAGTAAGTTAAAATTGACGGATGTGGAGTGGGGAGAGTTTAAACTAATTGATATTTTTGATATAAAAGATGGTTATTATAACAAAAAGCCTCCTCTGGATAAAGATGGGACGATACCATTTTTAGGTGCTACTCAAAATAATAACGGAGTAACAGCCTTTTATAGAAAAGAAACTATTGAAAAATGGGATAAAGTTGGCAACTTATCTTCAAAAGATGTTCATCTAAGATTTTTTCCTGGAAATTGCTTAGCTGTTACAAACAATGGCTCAGTTGGGCATATTTATTATCAGTTACAAATGTTTACCTGTAGTCATGATATAACTCCGCTTTATCTTAAAAATTACGTGTTAACAAAAGAGTTGGCCCATTTCTTAATACCCCTCCTTCAAAAAAGTGGAGAAAGTTTTGAATATGGTAAAAAATGGAGGCCAAAGAGGATGAGAAAATCAAAACTTATTCTCCCTGTCAATTCCCAAGGTCAGCCTAACTGGCAGTTTATGGAAGATTACATTAAGCAAGAACAGAAACAACAAGCTCAGAAAATCATTGATTATTATGAACGTAAATTGGTTGACCTAGCTGGAGATGTGGTGGGGATAGACAAGGTAGAATGGAAAACATTTCGATTCACTGAAGTTTTTCAAGAGATTCAAAGAGGGAAACGTCTGACAAAAGCTAATCAGACAGATGGTCCTAAACCTTATATTTCCTCAACTTCCGAAAACAATGGTGTAGATGCTTTTATTGGAAACGAAACAGGGGTTCGGAAATTTGAAGATGTCCTCACTATTGCCAATAGCGGAAGTGTCGGTTCCACTTTCTATCAGCAATTTGAGTTTGTGGCTAGTGATCACGTAACAGCTTTAAAGTCTGAAAATGCAGACAAATACGCTTATCTATTTTTATCTACCGTTGTTAAACGCTTAGAAGAAAAATATTCTTTTAACAGAGAGATTAACGACACCCGTATAAAAAGAGAAAAAGTCATTCTTCCAGCTGATAAAGAAGGTAATCCTAATTTCCAATATATGTCTGACTTTGTGAAAAAATTAGAACTTGATAAAGTCCAAGAAGTGCTTGAATATATATATATATATATATATAAGAGTGAAGATCATTCTTGAAGAAAAAGTTTGTGAAATTTCTTGGAAAGATTTCTGGATTGAAGATATTTGTGAGATTAAATCAGGCGTTCGTTTGACAAAAGCAAATCAAGAAATTGGATTGAGACCATTTGTAGGTGCTAGCGATAGCGATAATGGAGTTACAGCTTTTGTATCTAATAAGAATAAAAGTCTTGATGCAAATGTACTCGGTGTGAATTACAATGGTAGTGTTGTTGAAAATTTCTATCATCCCTACGAAGCCATTTTTTCTGATGATGTCAAACGTTTGAAATGGAAGGACGAGATAGACGGAAATAAATATACCTACCTTTTCTTGAAACAAATGATTTTGTCGCAAAAAATCAAGTATGCTTATGGTTATAAATTCAATGGCGAACGCATGAAACGTCAAAAGATTATGTTGCCAGTTACTAAAACTGGATTGCCAGATTATGACTATATGACTTCTTATATGAAAAAACAAGAATTAGAACAAATTTTTAAGATATTGAACTACTTAAACAAGGAGAACACACATGTCTAAAGAACTTTCACCTAAATACAATCCAGCCGAGGTTGAGGCTGGTCGTTACCAAAAATGGCTTGATGCCGATGTTTTCAAGCCTTCAGGCGATCAAAAGGCTAAGCCTTATTCCATCGTTATTCCACCACCAAACGTAACTGGTAAACTCCACCTTGGTCACGCTTGGGACACGACTTTGCAGGATATTATCATCCGTCAAAAACGGATGCAAGGTTTTGACACACTCTGGCTTCCAGGGATGGACCACGCTGGGATTGCGACTCAGGCTAAGGTTGAGGAGCGCTTGCGTGGCGAGGGTATTAGCCGTTACGACCTTGGTCGTGAAAAATTCCTTGATAAAGTCTGGGAATGGAAAGACGAATATGCCACTACTATCAAGGAACAATGGGGCAAGATGGGGCTCTCTGTAGACTACTCTCGTGAGCGTTTCACTCTTGATGAAGGTTTGTCAAAAGCGGTTCGCAAGGTCTTTGTGGACCTTTACAAGAAAGGCTGGATCTACCGCGGTGAGTTCATCATCAACTGGGACCCCGCAGCTCGCACAGCCCTTTCTGATATCGAGGTGATTCACAAGGATGTCGAAGGTGCCTTCTACCACATGAACTACATGCTGGAAGACGGTTCACGCGCTCTTGAAGTTGCGACAACTCGTCCTGAAACTATGTTTGGGGATGTTGCGGTTGCGGTCAATCCAGAAGACTCACGCTACAAGGACTTGATTGGTAAAAATGTCATCCTTCCAATCGCTAATAAATTGATTCCAATCGTTGGAGACGAACACGCAGATCCTGAGTTTGGTACAGGTGTCGTGAAAATCACACCTGCCCACGATCCAAACGACTTCTTGGTTGGTCAACGTCATAACTTGCCACAAGTTAACGTCATGAACAACGATGGAACCATGAACGACTTGGCCTTTGAATTTGCAGGCATGGACCGTTTTGAAGCTCGTAAGGCAGTCGTTGCTAAGTTGGAAGAAATCGGTGCCCTTGTTAAAATCGAAAAACGTGTCCACAGTGTTGGTCACTCAGAACGTACAGGTGTAGTGGTTGAACCCCGCTTGTCTACGCAGTGGTTCGTCAAGATGGATCAATTGGCTAAAAACGCCATTGCCAACCAAGACACAGAGGACAAGGTCGAATTCTACCCACCTCGTTTCAACGATACCTTCCTCCAATGGATGGAAAATGTCCACGACTGGGTGATCTCTCGTCAGCTCTGGTGGGGTCACCAAATCCCTGCTTGGTACAATGCTGAGGGTGAAATATATGTCGGCGAAGAAGCTCCAGAAGGTGACGGATGGACTCAGGACGAAGACGTCTTGGATACTTGGTTCAGTTCTGCCCTTTGGCCGTTCTCAACCATGGGCTGGCCTGATGTCGACTCAGAAGATTTCAAACGTTACTTCCCAACTTCAACCTTGGTAACAGGTTACGACATCATCTTCTTCTGGGTATCTCGTATGATCTTCCAATCATTGGAATTCACTGGCCGTCAGCCATTCCAAAACGTGCTTATCCACGGTCTCATTCGTGACGAGCAAGGGCGCAAGATGTCCAAATCTCTCGGAAACGGGATTGACCCGATGGATGTCATCGAGAAATACGGTGCTGATGCCCTTCGTTGGTTCCTTTCAAACGGTTCTGCACCAGGGCAAGACGTCCGCTTCTCTTACGAGAAAATGGATGCATCTTGGAACTTCATTAACAAGATTTGGAACATCTCTCGCTACATCCTCATGAACAATGAAGATTTGACTCTCGAGCAAGCAACTGCCAATGTCGAAAAAGTTGCAAACAAGGAAGCTGGCAACGTTACTGACCGCTGGATTCTCCACAATCTCAATGAAACCATCGGAAAAGTTACTGAAAACTTTGACAAGTTTGAGTTTGGTGTTGCTGGCCATATCCTCTACAACTTCATCTGGGACGAGTTTGCGGACTGGTACGTCGAATTGACCAAGGAAGTCCTTTATAGCGATAACGAAGAAGAGAAAGTCATCACACGTTCTGTTCTCCTATACACTTTGGACAAGATCCTTCGTCTCCTTCACCCAATCATGCCATTCGTGACAGAGGAAATCTTTGGACAAATCTCAGAAGGCTCTATCGTTACAGCGGAATACCCAACTGTTAATCCAGCCTTTGAAGACCTTGCTGCCCACACTGGTGTAGAAAGTCTCAAAGACTTGATCCGTGCTGTTCGTAATGCCCGTGCGGAAGTAAACGTTGCACCAAGCAAGCCGATCACCATCCTTGTTAAGACAAGCGATAGCGACTTGGAAGCCTTCTTTAATAGCAATGTCAACTACATCAAACGCTTCACAAATCCAGAACACTTGGAAATCGCATCAACCATCCCTGCACCTGAACTGGCTATGTCAAGCGTCATCACCGGAGCAGAAATCTACTTGCCTCTCGCAGACCTCCTCAATGTCGAAGAAGAACTGGCTCGTCTCGACAAGGAACTGGCTAAATGGCAAAAAGAACTGGATATGGTCGGTAAGAAGCTCTCTAACGAACGCTTCGTAGCCAATGCCAAACCAGAAGTCGTCCAAAAAGAACGCGACAAACAAGCCGACTACCAAGCGAAATACGACGCGACCGTGGTACGTATTAATGAGATGAGGAAACTCGTGAAATAAACACAGAAAGATAAACCTAAATATTATGATTTAGGTTTATCTTTCAACATTTTTTGATAACGCTTACTTTTTGATAAAAGGAAAAATTTTTATGAGAATTGATAAAATTACTATCGAGGGATATAGACGCTTTAATAAGAGTGCAATAAATTTAAATCATGGAAATTTTGCTATTTTAGCAGGAGCTAACAATAGTGGAAAAACTTCTCTGATTCAGTTGCTAGACATTATTTTTAATAATAAAACAAGAAAATCAGTGGGTTTTAAAGATTTTTCTATCACATTAAAATCCCTGTTGGATAACAGAGTCAAGGAATTAGATTTTTCCTCAGATTTTAATGACGAAAAGTTCATTGAATTTATAGATTATATTAATGAACAAATAAAAATAAAAGTTCAATTTGAATTGTCCTATGACTTGGAAGAATCAATTGGTTTATTTGCAAACTACCTCATGGATCTTGATGATGATAAGTGGAATTTTTATTTTGAATACAATTATAAACTCAATGCAGAGGCAATAAAAGAAGAATTTGTTAAACAAGATACCAAATCAGCTACAATACTTCAAGAAATCATAGAACAAAATACAGAAAGTATTTATTTTTATGCTGATAAGGATTTCAATAATAAGAAAATTATTGAATATAAAGATTTTAAAAAATTATTCCATTTTGAATATATATCTGCTGATAGAGAACTAGATGATGAAAATCTTAAAAATAAAAAGATAACTACATCAATTATTTCATCATCCGATTCTACTAACCGTGATTCTGTATGGGATAGTAAATTTAATGAATTAAAAAATAAAATAGCTAATGATTTGGCTGAATCAGAAATTGATTCTAGTTTTCAAAACGAAACACAAAATATTTTATCTGACTTAAAAGATAGTCTAGATAATGTATCAAAAAATGAAATTGAAGCTTTAGAAGCGAAATTTCATTTTAACGAAAAGAACTTATTGAACTTGATTAAGGATAGTTTATTAATTAATTATTCACATAGTACTGATGATTTTTTGTTTAATTTAACTGAAGAATCCCAAGGTCTTGGTATTAGTAATTTGATTTATATGAGTCTTCAAATTGATAGATTTAGTAGAACTATTCAACCAAATACTGTAAATTTATTTGTTATAGAAGAACCTGAAGCACATATGCATATACAAATGCAGAAAGTGCTAGTTAGTTATATTGAAACGATTTTTAGTAGCAAAAAAAATCTACAGGGGATTATTACAACTCATTCCACTGAAATTGTGAAAAATGTAGATGTTAATGATATAAAGGTAATTCGTTCAGAAAAAAACTTTATGAATCGTATTGTTGATTTACATCAATTTATTAACAATAATGGAGAAAAAGAATTTTATGAAACATTCTTTAAGCTAAATTTCGCAGATTTAATTTTTTCAGATGCTGTTATTTTTTATGAAGGAGATGCAGAGCGAATGTATTTTGAAAGTTTGATTAATAGAAAAAATTCAAAGTACAGTAATTTAGCTCGTCAATATTTAAGTTATTGTCAATGTGGTGGTGCTTATGCACATAAATATTTTCCACTATTAAATGAATTGAGAATGATGGCCTGTGTCTTTACTGATATTGATTACGATAAAGAAAGAGAGGAATTAGAGGGAATAGATAGTGATAAATCTTCTAATACGACTTTAAATTCAATATTACCTGCTGACAATAAAGATGTTGCCGGCATTTATCAACAACAAAGTCAAGATAGAGAAAAGAATATAGAAATTTTTACCCAAACAGATAAAGATGGATATGCTAGAACATTAGAAGATGCTTTATTATATAAAATGATTTCTCCAACAGAGGAAATAGAAAGTGTGTTTGAAAAATTTAACAAATCGGAGTGGGACAAATTTAATGAATCTTTTGAATTGAGACTACCTAAAATTACTTCTGGTAAAGAGTGTAGCATGAAGAGAGAGGAAATATATAATAGATTAGATATATCAAAAGAAAATAGGAAAATTGACTATCTGAGAGATAACCATCCTGAAGAGTATGCTGAGTATGAGGAATTCAAAGAAAATTGTGAACCAAAACGTTCAATAAGGGATTTAGTTTCAATTATTGATAAAACAAATCTAATGTACTCAATTATTTTTAAAGATAAAGTAATTGAAGTGTTGCCTAATTATATCGAGGAGGGATTAACGTGGCTCAACAACAAAATAACTTCTACAATATAAATGCTCCTGCTGGAAGTGGCAAAACTTACTTTATTAGTAAAACTATTAATGGAATTTTAAATAATGAACCATTTGTTAAAATTTTGTGTATTACCTATACTAATAGAGCTTCAGAGGTAATGCAGAAAAGAATTATTTCTCCAAATGTTGAAATATCAACTATTCATAGTTTTTTAAACGATTTTTTAAAGCCGTTCTTTAGTAACGATAAAATTATAAATTTTTATTTTGAAATTTATAAAGAAGAAATTAAAACTACACTCGATAACAGTGGGACATTAGTAGAACGGTATAAGGAAAGATTTTCAGTAGATGGCGATGTTTCTGAAGAAATAATAAAATC
>NZ_KQ970791.1:39424-58297 GCF_001579525.1 Streptococcus oralis
GCGATGTTTCTGAAGAAATAATAAAATCAAATTTGAAAATTTATTACAATGAGCGTCAGAGTTCTTTTGTGTTAGATGGAGGTTTATCTCATGACGATTTATTATACTTTTCATTTAAGTTAATAGAAAGATTTCCTAAAATTGGTTTTAAATTGCGTGAAATGTATAATTACATTTTCATAGATGAAGTTCAAGATACAAGTACAGAAGTTTTGAGGTTTTTTTATAATTCTGCTAGGGGCAGTTCAACAAAAGTATATTTTCTTGGGGATAAAATGCAAGAAATTTATAACAAATATGATGGTTCATTTGAAAGTGAATTTGGTGAATTTGATAGTAGCCTCTCTCAAACCTTTACCACAAATTATCGCTCTTCTAAAGAAATAGTTGATCTGTTAAATCATTTATACTTATCTGTTTCTAGGGTTCCACAGAACTCTTATATAGGTAAAAAAGGTCAATTACCTCAATTGGTCTCTACAGATAATATTGAGACGTATTTATCTAATAATAGCGAAGTTTACAAGAAGTTTTATAAATTAAGAACTGTTAATAGTAAGAGGTTCGATAACATTAATAATAGTGGGAAATCTGCTGAAGAAATCTATAAAAAATATCAGAAAATATACCCTAATAATGGTCGTATTAGTGTAATGGATGTTCTGGTTAACAGTAACTATGATGAAAATCCTGATGAGCTAATGTCTTTTCTAAGTTTGCTATTTCAAGTATTGAGTGAATATCATAATAAAAATTATGGCGAAATGATACGACTCTTAAAAAATAGTAAAAAAACTTACCTTTTGGTAAATCTATTTCAGTTTTTGATAGTAGCCTTTTGAAAATTGAATTTCATGAGGATAAGGTAAAGCTGAAAGAAAAAATGGATGTCTTTGTTAGGCTTCTGAAATCTAAGGAACCTTTAGGAATTGTAATCCAAGAATTGGTAACTAAAAAAGTTATTGGTAATGACTTTTATAAATTTATATTTTTATATGACAAAAACGGAGATTTTCTTTATACTGATTTATTTTGCTCTTCAATTGAATTATTTAAACTAATAGATGTATATAATAGAAACCCTATGGTGTCAACACAACATGGGGTTAAAGGAGAAGGACATAAAAAGATATTATTTGTAGCTGAAAATTCAAATAATCCAGGTATTAAGATATATGAGTTTCTGAACCTGTTTGCATGTTTTTATACTCAAAATAAATTTAATTTTGATAGTTTTCAACAGTTTTATTATGATTTTAATCGTGATATTTTATCACTAGAAGAGAAACTAGAAAAAAAAATAAGTAAAATTAAAGCAGGGGATAGAAAACAATACTTTGATGATTTTCAAAATATCTATAACAAGTATTTAGATAATGAATACTTTAAATTTATCTGCTTGAATCAAAATACGCTTCAATTTCAAGAGAAAACTTGTCTCGCGGATATGAAAATTATATTTAACAATAATACGGTTAGATCTGTTTTAACAGCTTACAAACTTTTTTATGTTGGTTGCTCCCGAGCTGAAGAAGAATTAATAGTATTGATTGATGCAAATCAAATTGACAATATGGAGGAATTTAAGAATTGTTTCAAACAAATTGGGTTTCAGATATAAATAAATACAAATCTGAAATTCGAATTTTTAATGGGTGTGTAGAAATTAATATTACATGATTCAAAAATGTGGAATTATAGATATACCTCAGTTAGTAGATATCCTCAATGTTAAAGATGAACTGGCCTGTCTCGATAAGAAACTACTCTCTAACGAACGCTTCGTAGCCAATACCAAACCAGAAGTCTTCCAAAAAGAACGCGACAAACAAGCCGACTATCAAGCTAAGTACGACGCGACCGTAGCGCGTATTGATGAGATGAAGAAACTCGTGAAATAAACACAGAAACACGGCTAGATGCCGTGTTTTTCTGGTATAATGAATATACAGATTCAAAGGAGAAATAACAGTGTTAACATCAGATGGAAATGAACAAGTATTAATAGGATTGTTATCAAACATTTATTTTTGGATATTTTCAATATCGATATCATCTATATTCTTGCTTTTTAAAAAGTATATCTATACTAGATTTCAAAAAATAAAAATTAAAAAAATTGATATCAGAAATGTTCCTAAATTCATTAGTGGGAATCAAATACCTGTTTATCCTGACTCAAATGATTTTATAAATTATGTAGAAAATGAACTTGTTATTAAAAATCCAAAAGATGAATTACTAATACATGAATTGGTGATTGACGACATCGAGGTTCTTGATTACTCTTATGAAGATACGATTGTACAAAAAGGTTTCGATTCCCCAAATCAAAGAGTAGACTTTGTGATGTTTAATAATGGGAATAAGTGTAGTAATCAAGTAGACTATCAGTTATTTTGTTGGTACTTGAACAGAGATAGCAATGAGAAAATACTAATTTTTGAAGATGAATCAAAAATTAAGAATTTACAAGGAGGTGATATAAAAAAAATATTTTCTATAGACCTAACAGATTATACTATAAGCAAACACTTTTCTGATGATTCTCCTGATTTTAAACAGTTGGTGAAATTGGAATTAATAAACAAGTTTACGAAAACAGTTGAAAGTGAAATTGAAATTCCTTATGTGTCATCTGGGAAATGCTTTTGTAGAAATATGGGAGGAGGTACAGTTCCGATTGATAGAACCATAATTCCGATTGTAGAATTGGTGTCCCCATATAAGCAAAAATGTTATAAATTCACAATTAATCATATGTTGTCAAAGGGTGAAAATACATTTCGGTTTAATATTTTAGTAGATGCTCCTATTTCACTAAGCTATCGAGTGAAAATCTTAAGTAATAAAAAAGAATTAGCCGTATATAGTCAAAAGCCGTTTTTCATAAAATTCCCAAAATATCAATTTGCTTACTCTACTAACGAAAACATCTCCTATTATTTAATTAAAAACGGTTTAGATGAGAGTGATTTTGAAGATGTTGAATTAAGAGAACCGTCACTAATTAATACAGTCAATGGTATTAAGCAAGAGTTTAATCTATAAAATAGTATTTATTTTCTTATTCATGTTATACTATAAAAGTCAATATTTTAGAAAGCAGGTTACTACATGACAAATTCTGTAAGTTCGAACCGACCTGAGAAGTACAACATTGCAGCTTTCTTCTCAGGTGTTGGGGGAATTGAGTTGGGATTTGAACAGACCAACGAGTTCAGAGTGGTGTATGCCAATGAATTTGATAAGTATGCGCGTCAGACTTATCAGTTAAACCACCCAGATACCTATTTGGATGGTCGTGATATTCACGATGTTCAGCCGGAGGATATTCCAGCTGAGCGCGTGGATGTAATTATGGGAGGTTTCCCTTGTCAGGCCTTTAGTATTGCAGGTTATCGCAAGGGCTTTGATGATGATCGTGGCGATCTTTTCTTTGAGTTGCTTCGTATGATTGAGGGTTGCAGACCTCGTGCTATTTTCATCGAAAACGTCAAAAACATGGTCGGTCATGACCATGGCAATACCTTCAAGGTTATTCGTGAAGCCTTGACTGAGAACAACTACTTCATTAAATGGAAAGTTCTCAACGGAAAAGACTATGGAAATATTCCACAAAACCGTGAACGTATCTACATCGTTGGTTTTGATACCAAGGAAGCTTATGACTTGTTTGAATTTCCGGAGGAAATCAAGCTGACTACTACTCTTCAGGATGTGATTAACTTTGGTGACAAGCTAGATGAGGTCTACTACTACCGTGAAGGCAAGCAGAATTTCTATGACCAGTTGAAGTTTGGAGTGACTAGCCAAGACACAGTTTACCAGTGGCGCCGTCAATATGTCCGTGAAAATAAAAACGGTGTTGTTCCTACCTTGACAGCCAATATGGGAACAGGTGGACACAACGTTCCATTGATTTTGACAGACAGTGGTGAGATTCGTAAGTTGACACCAAAAGAAACCTTTAATGTCCAAGGCTACCCTAAGTCCTTTAAAATCCCCGAAGGAGTTTCTAATGGACAGATATACAAGCAAGCTGGAAACAGCGTGGTTGTGCCCGTGATTAAACGCATAGCGGAAAATGTTGCCAAGGCTTTAAACGAAAGCCAAGGGCAGTCTCAACTTGACCGTTCAGGAAAATTTGCCATTATCTATACCAAGATGAACGGCCAGTTTGAAGGGCAGTCCTATGTCAAGGACTTTGTGGATAGCTATGACCAGGCTCTTGAGAAAATCAAGACTTATGACGATGGTTTAGTTGTTTTATCAGACGAAGAGTATTTGAGACTTGTAAAAAAACAAGGCAAACTCGAATTTTACAGTATTAATTAACGAATATATAAGAGGATTAGTGAAAAACTAATCTTCTTTTGATATACTGAAAATAGAAAAGAGGGCGCTTATGTGGGAATATCTAAAGTCTGAACAAAAAGACAAATACAAAACCTTAATTACTAACTTCGCTAGTTTGAGCCAAGCTTTCTCTCAAAAGGCAGAATCCGAAGACGAGGGACAAACAGAGAATTATGTGGCTCCGATTGTTAACTCCAAATTTCAGGAGACTGTTTTCCAGAAGGCTTTTAATGCCGTAGGGGAAGATATCGCCAATACTTCCTATGATGCTTCTGTTGTTGTAGATGAAAATCATAAATACCTAGTAGGCATCAAGTCTTTTGGGATTAATTCTGGAGACCAAAAAATTGCCCAGTTCAAGAAAGATTCTCAATCTTGGACGGACTTGTTGGGTGATATCAAGTTTCATGCAAATATTGCAACTGATAAAGAGTCAGCAGACAAGGAAAACTATCAGCGCTATGAAGAGTTAGCTCGAAAGATTGCGACTTTAAGAAACCAGAGAATCGAATCTTCTAAGGCACAAATCAAGGGTTTTAACTCGGATTCGGTCAATGTCGAAGCCGTTTACCATGTTTTGATGCCAACACCAAAGGGAGAAAATCCAAAGATTTTTGTTGGGGAGACGACTTATTTACCAGTCGATATTGATAATCTAGTCATTGAAGGTTCAACTACCAAAAACAATCCGACCAATTTTCGTTTTACGGATGGGCAACACCACTACAAGTACACCGCAGCTGACAGCCAGCTCCACATGACTTTTAACAATAAAGACATTGTGGTAGACACTTGGGACGTCCATTACATCGAAGATCCTTTTTCTCTCTTTGAAAATCTTCATTTACTGACAGCTGAAAAGGAACAATCCGATATCTTAGAAACAGTGTCTTGGGTTATCACAGACAAATATGGAAATGTAGAAGAAAACTCTGGTTTCAACGCCTTTAATGGTGGTTCAAAACTAGCTAAAAAAGACCGTCTGCCACGGATTTTTAAGATTCAGGATAAATTTAAGGACAGTTTAGCTCCAGAAGAACTAGCTTTTGTGACCTTCTCTCTGGAAGAAATCCTCTTGAAGAAATGGACCACCAGGGAAGAAAAAGCTAAGATGAAGGCTATTCGTGAGGACTTGATTCATTTTGTCCACGAGACAGGGAATGAAAAACTCATTAAAGAAATCGAACAACTCGTCTATCGTCCAGTAAGTGAAGTTTATATTCCACTGCCTGACTCCAAGAACTTCCATGATGAAAGACCAGATTTCTTTGGGCCAGGCTTCGGGACCTTTGAACCCGGCACTAAAAAACTAGCTCTACCGAAAGAGGAAAGAACCTTTAAGCTACGTTTCTTATCTTCTGGAGATGTCATCAATGCCTATATCAACCAGGAAGCTGGCAAGGCGATTCAGTCAACTGATAAGCAAGAAATTCTTGGAAATTGGATCTTGCGTGGTGTTTTCCAGTTGAAGGAACGAGAAGTATTGACAGGTCAACGACTCAATGAACTAGAAATCAACGGTATTCGATTGACCAAATTTACAAATGGCGAAATCGGGATTGAATTCATCTGGATTGATACTGAAACCCCACCTCACGATGCCATCGGCTGGGTAGCAAAGAAATAAAAAGTCCTGTCACTTTCTCCCATTTAACCTTTGACTATTCCGCAAAATTATCGTACAATAAAGAGTACATGATAAAATGAGGTCAGAGTCTGTCTGCTCTGGCGATAGTAGTAAAAATGAGGAGAAACGCTTTGGAATTAGAAGTATTTGCTGGGCAAGAAAAAAGTGAACTATCTATGATTGAGGTAGCGCGTGCTATCTTGGAACTTCGTGGTCGCGATCATGAGATGCATTTTAGCGATCTTGTAAACGAAATTCAAAACTACCTTGGAACATCAAACAGCGATATCCGTGAAGCCTTGCCTTTGTTCTACACAGAGTTGAACTTTGACGGTAGCTTCATCTCTCTTGGAGACAACAAATGGGGGCTTCGTTCATGGTATGGTGTAGACGAAATCGACGAAGAAATCATCGCTCTTGAAGAAAGTGACGACGATGAAGTAGCACCAAAAGCTAAGAAAAAACGTGTCAATGCCTTTATGGATGGTGATTCAGATGCCATTGACTACAATGCAGATGATCCAGAAGACGAAGATGCATACGAAGCAGATCCAGCTCTTTCATATGATGATGAAAATCCAGATGATGAGAAAAATGAAGTGGAAGCTTACGATGCAGAAATCAACGAAATCGCTCCAGATGACTTGGGTGAAGACGTGGATCTTAACGAAGAAGACGACGAGTTTTCTGACGATGACGCAGAAACGAGTGAAGAAGAGTAAAAGACTATACAGAGGAGATCGCCTGATCTCCTTTTTTGCTAGAGCAGGTCATTCGTTTGGATGCGGATTTTTAGTTGGTTTTCTGAAAACAATCTCCTTTTTTCATCTTTTACCCATTCGGGTTGACAAATGTTCTGCTTTAAGGTATCATATTGTTCGGGCACCTCTTTTAGAGGTCGGGGCTCCCTAGTTACTAGGGAGCTATTTTTGTTTTTCAGGAAGTTTTCTTGAAAAGTCGTTATTCATAAGGGTCTTGTTTTCTATGTCCCCTCGTAGTTAACAAGGCCTTGAGCATTTTAGAAAGAGGAATCTATGTCTACGAAATATATTTTTGTAACTGGTGGTGTGGTATCGTCTATTGGGAAAGGGATTGTGGCAGCAAGTCTGGGCCGTCTCTTGAAAAATCGTGGTCTAAAAGTAACTATTCAGAAGTTTGACCCTTATATCAATATCGATCCGGGAACCATGAGTCCTTACCAGCACGGAGAAGTCTTTGTAACAGATGATGGGGCTGAGACAGATTTGGACTTGGGTCACTATGAACGCTTCATCGATATCAATCTCAACAAATATTCCAACGTGACAACTGGTAAAATTTATAGTGAAGTTCTTCGTAAGGAACGACGTGGAGAATACCTTGGGGCAACTGTTCAGGTTATTCCTCATATCACAGATGCTTTGAAGGAAAAAATCAAGCGTGCCGCTGTAACGACTGACTCGGATGTCATTATCACAGAGGTTGGTGGAACCGTTGGGGATATCGAGTCCTTGCCATTTCTAGAGGCTCTTCGTCAGATGAAGGCTGATGTGGGTGCAGATAATGTTATGTATATCCACACAACCTTGCTTCCTTATCTAAAGGCTGCTGGTGAGATGAAGACCAAGCCTACTCAACATTCTGTAAAAGAATTGCGCGGTTTGGGAATCCAGCCAAATATGTTGGTCATTCGTACAGAAAAACCAGCTGGTCAAGGAATTAAAAATAAACTAGCTCAGTTTTGTGACGTGGCTCCAGAAGCTGTTATCGAGTCTTTGGATGTTGAACACCTTTACCAAATTCCATTGAATTTGCAGGCACAAGGCATGGACCAAATTGTTTGTGATCATTTGAAATTAGATGCACCAGCAGCGGATATGACAGAGTGGTCAGCCATGGTGGACAAGGTCATGAACCTCAAGAAACAAGTCAAGATTTCCCTCGTTGGTAAGTATGTGGAGTTACAAGATGCCTACATCTCAGTGGTCGAAGCCTTGAAACACTCAGGGTATGCCAACGATGCAGAAGTGAAGATTAATTGGATCAATGCCAATGATGTGACAGCAGAGAATGTAGTAGAGATTTTGTCTAATGCGGACGGAATCATCGTACCAGGCGGTTTTGGTCAACGTGGTACGGAAGGGAAAATCCAAGCCATTCGCTATGCGCGTGAGAATGATGTCCCAATGTTGGGTGTCTGCTTGGGAATGCAGTTGACCTGTATCGAGTTTGCTCGTCACGTTTTAGGACTTGAAGGTGCCAATTCTGCAGAGCTTGCACCAGAAACAAAATACCCTATTATTGATATCATGCGTGATCAGATTGATGTTGAGGATATGGGTGGAACCCTTCGTTTGGGACTTTATCCATCTAAGTTGAAACGTGGCTCTAAGGCAGCGGCTGCTTATCACAATCAAGAAGTGGTGCAACGCCGTCACCGTCACCGTTATGAGTTTAACAACGCCTTTCGTGAACAGTTTGAGGCAGCAGGTTTTGTCTTTTCAGGAGTTTCTCCAGACAATCGTTTGGTAGAAATTGTGGAAATTCCTGAAAATAAATTCTTTGTGGCTTGTCAGTATCACCCTGAACTTTCCAGCCGTCCAAACCGCCCAGAAGAACTATACACTGCCTTTGTCACTGCAGCGGTTGAGAACAGCAATTAGCAAAATTCTAACCTTTGAGAAGAATCTCAGAGGTTTTTTGCTTGCATATTTAGGATAAGACTTGTAAAAAAACAACATAGTGATATAATGAATTTAATAAATCCAAAAGGAGGATATGCGATGAAAAAAATCACACTAATTGGTTTATCTTTAGCAGGTCTAGCTTTACTAGCCTTCCCTTATTCAGGGCAGGCATTTGAGCTTGAAGAAGAATGGGTTATTAAGGGTGACGTTTGGTACCAAGATGGCAAAATTCTTCGATTTAACAATGGGCATGAAGTAGATATCAAAGTCTTGGATTTGCCAAAAACTGAGAAAATCGAGTGGACGGTTAGTCTCAATGGTCAAGATCAGACAGTCAATTTCCTAGGTCAAGAAAAGGACAAGTCCATGGTCGGTACAGAGGGATGTTACCTGAATTTCTATGTGCCTTATGGCTATAGAGGAGATATCAAGGTAGAAGCCAAGAGCGGAAATGAAGTAAAGACCTGGTCCACTAAAGTGGTTGATGATGTATATCATGACGGTGGAAAGAGTAGTTACTACCGTATTAGCGAATCAAATAATCAATACACCTACCTTGATACAAAATGGGACTATCAAACCAAGACTTACACTGCCACCTTACCAGAAACTACTTCCAAAGGGCAAAAAGTATTTGCTTGGGCAGACGACTATGAAGAGTTGAAACTTGAAAAACCAGGAGTTATCACTCATTCCTACAAGGGAGGAGGAGCCTTCAAAGAACTTTATCCAATTGTAAATGCAGAAAGCTGGCTAAAAAAGAATAACAGTGAAAACTGGTACTATCAAAAGCAAGGTCAATTAGTGCAGAGCGATTGGGTTTATGATAAGGGAACTTGGTACTTTATGAATGATAAAGGAGTCATTTTCAATCAAACTTGGCTTTATCAAGGTAGCAACTGGTATGCCTTTAAATCATCAGGAGCTATGATTGCTAGTGATTGGCTTTATGATCAAGGTAAGTGGTACTATTTATCAACTTCAGGAGCTATGAAAGCAAGCACTTGGGTTTATGACAAGGGAGAATGGTATTATGTAAGTTCTTCTGGTGCCATGCTAGCGAATGATTGGGTCAAAGATAATGGCAAGTGGTATTATCTAGCTTCATCAGGTAAGATGCTTCGCAATACCTACACACCTGATGGTTACTACGTTGGCAACTCAGGCGCCTGGCAATAAGAATCAGAAGTTCACTTTCCTCACCGAGGGAAGTGATTTTCCTTGCTCATATACTGCTTCCCCATTTGTCCTAAAGCTTTTTTTGTGTTAAAATGAATGGTATGAAAGCTAAGAAATTATGGATGACTGGCTTGACTGTGGCTGGTCTAAGCGCCCTTGCTTTGGGGGCTAAAAAAGCAGCAGATAACCACAAACTCATGAAAACTCAAGAAGAGTTGACCGCTATCGTGCGCGAACTTTTCTCAGGTATGGGCGAGATTGCGACTCTCTATGTTCAAGTCTACGAAAGTAGTCTAGAGCGACTCGTCGGAGGAGTCATTTTCGAGGATGGTCGTCACTATACCTTTGTTTATGAAAATGAAGACCTGGTCTATGAGGAGGAAGTCTTATGATACAACCAGCAAGTTTAGAAGAATTGGCATCTTTAGTAGAAAAAGATGGCAAGAAGGTTTTCCTTTTTGTAGCGGACTGGTGTGGTGATTGTCGTTATATCTATCCTGCCTTGCCAGAGATTGAGGTAGAAAATCCTGAATTTACCTTTATTCGAGTGGACCGAGACCAGTATATGGATCTGGCTAAACTCTGGGATGTTTACGGAATTCCTAGCCTTGTTGTGCTAGAAAAGGACAAGGAAATCGGCCGTTTTGTCAATCGTAATCGTAAAAGCAAGGAACAAATTAACGACTTTTTAGCAGGACTGAAATAGGAGAAAAAGGAAAGAATGATTTTTACATATAACAAAGAGCATGTTGGCGATGTCCTTATGATCATCGTGAAAAACAGCGGAGATGCCAAACTAGACGCGGAGCGCAAAGGCAAAGTAGCCCGTGTTTTCCTCAAAGAAAATGGAGAAACAGTAGCTTGGAATATTTTCGAAGTTTCAAGTTTGTTTGAAATTGCAGAGCGCGGTCAAGTCTTTTTATCAGATGAGCAAGTAGCTCGTTTGAACCAAGAATTGCAGGCGGAAGGCTTTGTGGAAGAAATTGTCAATGACAAAGAACCTAAGTTTGTTGTCGGTGAAATTGTCGAGATGGTAGTCCATCCAGATAGCGACCACCTCAATATCTGCCAAGTAGCAGTCGCAAGTGACGAGACAGTGCAAATCGTTGCAGGGGCTCCCAATGCGCGTGTCGGCTTGAAAACCATTGTCGCTCTTCCTGGAGCTATGATGCCTAAAGGCAATCTCATTTTCCCAGGCGAACTTCGTGGCGAAAAGAGTTTTGGGATGATGTGCAGTCCTCGTGAATTGCATCTGCCAAACGCTCCGCAAAAACGAGGGGTGCTTGAATTATCAGAAGACCAAGTTGTTGGAACTCCCTTTGACCCAGCTAAACATTGGACTGCCTAGGAAGTTGTCAGTATCTGATAGACCAGATAGAAGGAAATAAGATGGCAAAAAATGTAGTGATTACAGGGGCGACCTCAGGAATTGGTGAAGCGATTGTGCGTGCTTATCTGGAGCAGGGGGAGAATGTCGTTCTAACAGGGCGACGGACAGACAGACTAGAAGACCTCAAGTCGGAATTTGCAGAAACTTTTCCAAATCAAACAGTTTGGACTTTTCCACTGGATGTGACGAATATGGCCATGGTAAAGACTGTCTGCTCCGATATTTTGGAAACGATAGGGCAGATTGATATCTTGGTCAATAATGCGGGACTGGCTCTTGGCTTGGCTCCCTATCAGGACTATGAAGAGTTGGATATGCTGACGATGTTGGATACCAATGTCAAGGGGTTGATGGCAGTGACTCGCTGTTTCTTGCCTTCCATGGTAGCAACCAATCAAGGTCATATTATCAATATGGGGTCAACAGCAGGAATCTACGCCTATGCGGGAGCAGCTGTTTACTCAGCCACCAAGGCTGCTGTCAAGACTTTTTCAGATGGACTGCGAATCGATACCATTGCAACGGATATCAAGGTGACCACCATTCAGCCTGGAATTGTTGAAACAGATTTCTCTACAGTTCGTTTTCACGGTGATAAAGAGAGAGCTGCGTCCGTTTACCAAGGAATCGAAGCCTTGCAGGCACAAGACATCGCAGACACAGTGGTCTATGTGACCAGTCAACCTCGCCGTGTGCAGATTACAGATATGACCATTATGGCCAATCAACAAGCGACTGGATTTATGGTTCATAAAAAGTAAAAAATTTCCTCAAAAAGTTACAAATTTCTGTAACTTTTTTTATTCCTTGCGAATAGATAAGTAGGAGGAAGAAAAATGTATAATAAAGTTATCATGATTGGGCGCTTGACGTCTACACCAGAATTGCACAAAACCAACAATGACAAGTCAGTGGCTCGCGCAACTATTGCTGTGAATCGTCGTTACAAAGACCAAAAAGGAGAACGCGAAGCCGACTTTGTCCATTTGGTTCTTTGGGGGAAATTGGCTGAAACCTTGGCAAGCTACGCAACTAAAGGTAGTCTTATCTCTGTGGATGGAGAACTTCGTACCCGTCGCTTTGAGAAAAATGGCCAGACCAACTATGTGACTGAAGTCCTTGCCACAGGATACCAACTTTTGGAAAGCCGCGCCCAACGTGCTATGCGTGAAAATAACGCAGGACAGGATTTGGCAGATTTGGTCTTGGAAGAGGAAGAATTGCCATTTTAAGCATTGAAAAGTCTGAGTTAGTCTCAGGCTTTTTTATCTTGAGAAAGTCAGACTTTTTTCTTGACTATTTCTGACCAAGTGATACAATAGAACTATGAATTAGCACTCATATATAAAGAGTGCTAATAATATGTAGTTTATCATGGAGGAAAACAGATGTTGAAACCATTAGGAGACCGTGTGGTCTTGAAAATCGAAGAAAAAGAACAAACTGTTGGAGGCTTTGTCCTTGCGGGCTCAGCCCAAGAAAAAACAAAAACAGCCCAAGTTGTAGCTACTGGACAAGGTGTTCGTACCTTGAACGGTGACTTGGTAGCTCCAAGCGTGAAGCCTGGAGACCGTGTCTTAGTTGAAGCCCATGCAGGTCTTGATATCAAAGATGGCGATGAAAAGTATATCATCGTTGGCGAAGCTAACATTTTGGCGATCATTGAAGAATAGAAGGAGAAAGTAAGTATGTCAAAAGAAATTAAATTTTCATCTGATGCTCGTTCAGCTATGGTCCGTGGTGTCGATATCCTTGCAGATACTGTTAAAGTAACCTTGGGACCAAAAGGTCGTAATGTTGTTCTTGAAAAATCATTCGGCTCACCACTCATCACTAATGACGGTGTGACCATTGCCAAAGAAATCGAATTGGAAGACCATTTTGAAAATATGGGTGCCAAATTGGTATCAGAAGTAGCTTCAAAAACCAATGATATCGCAGGTGACGGGACGACAACTGCAACTGTCTTGACCCAAGCTATCGTCCGTGAAGGAATCAAAAACGTCACTGCAGGTGCCAACCCAATCGGTATCCGTCGTGGGATTGAAGCAGCAGTTGCCGCAGCTGTAGAAGCCTTGAAAAACAATGCCATTCCAGTTGCAAATAAAGAAGCCATCGCTCAGGTTGCTGCTGTATCCTCTCGTTCTGAGAAAGTCGGTGAATACATTTCTGAAGCCATGGAAAAAGTTGGCAAAGATGGAGTCATCACTATTGAAGAATCACGTGGTATGGAAACAGAGCTTGAAGTCGTTGAAGGAATGCAGTTTGACCGCGGTTATCTATCACAGTACATGGTGACGGATAGCGAAAAAATGGTGGCTGATCTTGAAAATCCATACATTTTGATTACTGACAAGAAGATTTCCAATATCCAAGAAATCTTGCCGCTTCTAGAAAGTATTCTTCAAAGCAATCGTCCACTCTTGATTATTGCAGATGATGTAGATGGCGAAGCTCTTCCGACTCTAGTATTGAATAAGATTCGTGGAACCTTCAACGTAGTAGCAGTTAAGGCACCTGGCTTTGGTGATCGTCGTAAAGCGATGCTTGAAGATATCGCTATCTTGACAGGCGGAACTGTTATCACAGAAGATCTTGGCCTTGAGTTGAAGGACGCTACTATTGAGGCGCTTGGTCAAGCAGCGAGAGTAACTGTGGACAAAGATAGCACTGTTATTGTAGAAGGTGTGGGAAATCCTGAAGCTATTTCTCACCGTGTTGCGGTTATCAAGTCTCAAATCGAAACAACAACTTCTGAATTTGACCGTGAAAAATTGCAAGAACGCTTGGCTAAATTGTCAGGTGGTGTCGCAGTCATCAAGGTTGGAGCTGCAACTGAAACTGAGTTGAAAGAAATGAAACTCCGCATCGAAGATGCCCTTAACGCTACTCGTGCAGCCGTTGAAGAAGGAATCGTTGCAGGTGGTGGAACTGCTCTTGTCAATGTCATTCCAGCTGTCGCAGCCTTGGAATTGACAGGTGATGAAGCAACAGGACGCAATATTGTTCTCCGCGCCTTAGAAGAACCTGTTCGTCAAATCGCCCACAATGCAGGATTCGAAGGATCAATCGTCATCGATCGCTTGAAGAATGCTGAGCTTGGTACAGGATTCAATGCAGCAACTGGTGAGTGGGTTAATATGATTGAAGAAGGGATTATCGACCCAGTTAAAGTAAGTCGTTCAGCCCTACAAAATGCAGCCTCTGTGGCTAGCTTGATTTTAACAACAGAAGCAGTCGTAGCCAATAAACCAGAACCAGCAGCCCCAGCTCCAGCAATGGACCCAAGCATGATGGGCGGGATGATGTAAGCTTTCGCTACGAAGCAATTCTTAAGAAACACAAAAGGAGGGAATACGAATCCCTCTTTTTATTACACTTTTAAAAAATAGGTTTGAGCTGGTTGGTGATATATGGTAAAATAACTAATAGTAAAAGGAGAAGAACATGATTGATGTAGAAGAAATTCTGAGCAAGATGAATCCCAATCAGAAGATTAATTATGACCGTGTCATGCAGAAAATGGTTCAGGTTTGGGAAAAAAATGAGGAACGTCCAACTATTCTCATGCATGTTTGCTGTGCTCCTTGTAGTACCTACACCCTCGAGTACTTGACCAAATACGCTGATGTGACTATCTATTTTGCCAATTCCAATATCCATCCCAAGGCAGAATACCACAAGCGAGCTTACGTCACCAAGAAATTTGTCAGTGATTTCAATGAGCGAACAGGCAATACAGTCCAGTACCTAGAAGCTCCCTATGAACCCAATGAATACCGGAAGTTAGTCAGAGGACTGGAAGAAGAACCTGAAGGTGGTGACCGTTGCAAGGTTTGTTTTGACTACCGTCTGGATAAAACAGCACAGGTAGCTATGGACTTGGGCTTTGACTACTTTGGTTCAGCTTTGACCATCAGTCCCCATAAGAATTCTCAAACCATCAACAGCATCGGAATTGATGTGCAAAAGATTTATACCACCCACTATCTTCCAAGTGATTTCAAGAAAAATCAAGGTTACAAACGTTCAGTGGAGATGTGCGAGGAGTATGATATCTATCGTCAATGCTATTGTGGATGCGTCTATGCAGCTCAAGCCCAGAACATTGATCTTGTTCAGGTTAAGAAGGATGCCACGGCTTTCCTGTTAGATAAGGATGTTGAAAAAGATTATTCCCATATCAAGTTTACTGTCACTAAATTAGATATATAGCAATTAACCCAGCTTCTAGGCTGGGTTTTTCAAATAAAAAAACCAGGGCTCTCACCCCGGCTTGACAACTTTACCGATTCTTTAGTTCTATGTAGCGTTTGTACCAAATGTTGACATAGGCCTCTGAAAAAGGACCACGTCCATTGTTGATCCAATCAACAAGGATTTTAACATGTTCTTTCAAAATATAGTCTAAATCATCAGAATACTTCATTTTGCGTTTATGGCGCTCATACTCTTCAACGTCCAAGAGACGCTTTTCGCCATCAGTGAAGACCTTGACATCCAAATCATAATCAATGTATTTCAGGGCTTCCTCATCTAGATAGTAGGGGCTGGCCATATTGCAATAGTAGGAAATCCCATTATCGCGAATCATAGCAATGATATTAAACCAATATTTTTTGTGAAAGTAAACAATAGCCGGTTCTCGAGTCACCCAACGACGACCGTCACTTTCGGTAACAAGTGTGTGGTCGTTGACGCCAATAATAGCGTTCTCTGTTGTTTTTAGTACCATGGTGTCCCGCCAAGTACGGTGAAGACTCCCATCATGCTTATAACTTTGAATTGTAATAAAGTCGCCTTCTTTTGGAAGTTTCATAACTAACCAACTTTCTACAATTTATAAGTTTATCGTTTACTATTATATCATAAATCGGTCTATTTTTTTTGAATTTTACACGAAAATATTAAAGATATTCTCTGAGAGCACTGGCTATATCCGAAAAATCATAGCCTTTTCGAGCTAAAACTTGGGTTAAACGCTGTTTAAGTTCGTATCCTTCATGCTTTCGAGCATACTTAGCATATTGTTTGTCTAACTCTTTAAAAATAAGTTCTTGAGTCGTTTCTTGGTCGACTTGACTGTCCAAGTCATCAAAAGCACTTTTAGCATCAGCATAGGAGAAGCCCTTGTTAGTCAAGTTTTGAATAATCTTATCTTGCAAGCCACGAGCAGGAAGTTTTCCCGTGTATTTTTTAAGCAGTTTCTCTGCAATACGTTGAGCAACTTCTGAAAAATCAAAAATCTTTAAAACATCATAAATAGTTGATTTAGCAATCCCTTTTTGAGATAGTTTTTGAGCTAGCACATAAGGTCCCTTATCTCCAGAAAGTTGATTTGCATTGATGATAGAGTAGGCATACTGACGATCATTAATCCAGTTGTCTTCTTTAAGGTTAGCGATAACTTGACTAGTTATTTTTTCATCAATATCATACTTTTTCAGATACTCTCGCACTTCCTTTTCAGTGCGGGTTTTGAAGGATAAATGGTAGAGAGCAAGATTTTTGCCATAAGAGAACTGGGCAAAGTCCTGAATCTCGGTCAGTTCCTCTTTGCTAATGACCTTATCTCGAGACAGCATAAAACGGACAATTGTATCTTCAGTAATATAAGAGGTTTGCTGATGATCTAGCTCCATCAGGTAGAGGCGTTTTTTCTTTTCAAGTTTTGTGATTTTCATGGTTTAACTTTTATCCAAATGCTTCAAAGGCAGCAACGAGTCGAAGTTTGTTGGTGTCGACCTCTTCTCTGCCGTAATAGTCAAGAAACAGTTCAGCGTATTTAGGGTTATCTAGGTTATAGTTTAGAGACCAAACTGCCCAAAAGAGATCGATATGACGATCACTAAAATCAGCCAAGTCCAGATCAATAAAGCAAGAGAAACGGCTAGCATCTTTTAGAATAAAGTTTGGTAGATAGGCATCACCGTGAATAAAGGCATCAGTCTTTAATAGGTGTCCTTGTTCTTGGATAAGTTGGAAGGCCTCTTCGCGACTATTAATCTGAAATTGGGGTAGGAGGGCCTTGGCATAGAATTCGCCTTTTTCATAGTTTTTCAAAGCTCTATCTTTATAGGTTTGTAAATGATTTTCTGATGGAAAATTGTGTGGGTGTAAGTTGTGAAGTTTTTTAAGGGCATGTGCCATGGTTCGGCAAATTATTTCTGGCTGATCCAGAAAGGCAAGGGTATCTTTGCCAGGCGCTTCTTTTGTTAAAAGGTAGTCTTTATCTGTTGATAAGTAGTCGATAACTAGAGTTCCCAGTCCTTTGGTTTCAAACCACCTTGCAATGGCAGCTTCTCGCTCTAATCTTCTCTTTTGATCAATTTTCAAATAGTAACCTGAATCAAGAAAGAGAACCGTTGCGCCTGAATGAGAAGAGCTGTCAGAAAGGGTTGCTCCCTCTATATAAGTTCGTAATTGCTCAGGAAAATCCAATGGGGAAATATGAGATGTCTTTGTATTCATGTTTTTATTGTAACATATTCTTAACCATTGAGAAACTACGTGGTATAATAGACTTATGAATCTAAAAGTCAAACAAAAAATACCTTTAAAAATCAAGCGGATGGGGATCAATGGTGAGGGAATCGGTTTCTACCAGAAAACCCTCGTTTTTGTGCCAGGCGCCCTCAAAGGAGAAGACATCTATTGTCAGATTACTTCTATTAAACGCAACTTTGTTGAAGCAAAATTACTCAAAGTAAATAAAAAGTCCAAATTCAGAGTAGTCCCAGCTTGTACGATTTATAACGAATGTGGCGGATGTCAAATTATGCATCTCCACTATTATAAACAATTAGAGTTTAAAACGGATCTGCTCCATCAAGCTCTGAAAAAATTTGCCCCTGCGGGATATGAAAACTATGAAATCCGTCCAACTATCGGAATGCAGGAACCAAAGTACTACCGTGCTAAGCTTCAATTCCAGACTCGAAAATTCAACAATCAGGTCAAGGCAGGTCTGTATGCGCAAAACTCTCATTACCTCGTAGAGTTAAAAGACTGCTTGGTACAAGATAAGGAAACCCAAGTGATAGCGAATCGCCTAGCTGAACTTCTTACTTACCATCAAATCCCCATCACCGATGAGAGAAAAACGCTCGGCGTTCGCACCATCATGGTACGCAGAGCGAGAAAAACGGGACAAGTCCAGATTATCATTGTCACAAATCGCCAGCTCAATTTAAATCAACTAGTCAAAGACCTCGTCAAGGAATTTCCAGAAGTCGTCACAGTTGCAGTCAATACAAATACAGCAAAAACAAGTGAAATCTATGGCGAAAAGACGGAAATTATCTGGGGTCAAGAGAGTATCCAAGAAGGAGTACTTGACTATGAGTTTTCCCTCTCCCCTCGAGCTTTCTATCAGCTTAATCCTGAGCAGACAGAAATTCTCTATGAAGAAGTAGTCAAGGCTCTGGATGTCAGTAAAGAAGACCATCTGATTGATGCTTATTGTGGAGTCGGGACAATTGGGTTCGCATTCGCGAAGAAGGTCAAGAGTCTCAGAGGGATGGATATTATTTCAGAAGCCATTGAAGATGCTAAGCGAAATGCTAAAAAAATGGGATTTGACAATACTCATTACGAAGCGGGGACAGCAGAAAAGATTATTCCACGCTGGTATCAAGAAGGTTACCGAGCAG
>NZ_LQZC01000017.1:0-42479 GCF_001579525.1 Streptococcus oralis
ATCCAGAGAAGCAAGCTCCTCCTTCAGCGTTCTACTTGCATGTATTAGGCACGCCGCCAGCGTTCGTCCTGAGCCAGGATCAAACTCTCATTAAAAGTTTGAGTTCTCACTCATTTCTGTCACTGACAGATTTATTGTTTTTTCATTGTTCAGTACTATAACCTCAGTTATAGTGCCCTGCACATTGGTTCGTCTTGTTCAGTTTTCAAAGGTCTTTGCCTCTCACTTCTCTCGTGAGCGACAACTATATTAGTATATCACAGCTAGCTCTCTCTGTCAACAAGTTTTTTAAACTTTTTTCCAAGTTTTTTCTAACCACATTATACTATAGTCCGTACGGGATTCGAACCCGTGTTACCGCCGTGAAAAGGCGGTGTCTTAACCCCTTGACCAACGGACCTGAGCTTTTCGACTCTTTCTATTATACCTTCTTTTTTACCTTTGTCAAGAACTTTTTTCCTCTTTACCGAAATTCTGAAAAGATTAGGGAAAGTTCTCTCAGGAGAGCTTTACGTCCTCTAAAAACTTCCCCTCCCATGAGACGATCTATTAACTCTTGTTTTTCCATACTCTGCTTTGATTTATAATTCTTTAGAAGTTCGTGAAAGAGATAATAATCGTCCAGTCTGAGTCCTTTTTCTCCTAGACGATGGCTAATCTCACTCACCTCTTCATAGGGTTCTTTGTCAAAACGGCGCTTGTGACTTTCCTGTTTACGGATGTAATCTAGAATGCGATTTCTAAACTTTGTTTTAAAGCAAACATATAGTTGATGGCGGTCGCCCTCTAGTAACTCTGGGTTGCGACTCACCAGCTCATACAGACATAACATGCCTTCCTGGTCCCAGTCCTCTTTCTCCCACAGATGCAAATGATAATCTTTGCGACACTTATGGACGATTCCTTTACTTTCTTCATATAAGTCTTTTAGATTCATAGACCTCTCCTTTCTGCATTTAGTTTAGCAAAATGCACGAGGCCCTGGGTCTAGTTCCTCTATTCTATACTTCTTCCTCCCTCAACGGCACATAAAAAGAGAGGCAAAGCCTCTCTGGGGTTATAATTCTGCAATTTGGTTGAGATTCACTTCTGCAATCGTATCATTACCAAACATAGAGATAATCATCTTCACTTTGTTGTTATCAATTTCAGTAATTTTACCTGTGTAGTCTGCAAAAGCGCCATCAATGATGCGGACTGTCTGGCCAACTTCAACGTCAATATCGAACTCTTGAACAGTTTGTCCCATTGAAACCAGAATATCACGGATTTCTTGTTCCAAAAGTGGAGTTGGTTTTGATCTGTTACCGTGTGAGCCGACGAATCCTGTTACGTTAGGTGTGTTTCGAACGACGAACCATGCTTCATCGGTCATGACCATTTCTACAAGGACATAACCTGGGAAGCGATTCTCTTCAACTTCCTTTTTCTTTCCATTTTTCTCAACTTGCACGGTTTGTGTTGGAATCTCAACGCGTAGAATATTATCCAACATGTTATATGTTTGTGCACGTTGCAATAGATTTTCTTTTACCTTATTTTCATAACCAGAATAAGTTTGTAGAACAAACCATCCCTTGTCAAAACTATCCATGATATTTCCTTTCATACATATATAGAAGAAAGCTAGCAGAACTTCTCCACTTTTCTTCTAAAAAATGTTAATAAATCGAATCAAACCTGAAACAATCAACTGGTCAAAAATGTAAATGATGACCACAAAGAAGGCTGTGTATTCCATAATAGAGCGAAAATCTCTCCAGCTTTCTTTGCGAGTTGGCCAAGTTGTTTCTTTAAGAAGTTTAAAAATATCCTTAATAAAACCCATCGTTCTCTCCTATCTCGTTTCTCTATGTGTCGTATATTTTCCACAATGTTTACAAAATTTATTTACTTCTAGTCGTGTTGGCTTGGGGTTCCCACTAATTTTGATTGAGTAATTCCTTGAACCACAAACTGCACAAGCTAGGCTTGCTTTTTTTAGTGCCATAACGCCTCCATCTTATCTATTATAACAAGAAACCTAGGCTTTGACAAGCCTATTAACGAAATAGATTAAGGATTGAGTCCCATATTGTCTGGGCTTTTTCTTTTATCTTAGCTTCTGAAATCGCACGTCCTGCTTCATCTACAAGATTTTGTGCACGACTACGAATATCTCCTATCGGATCCTCAGACTGGTTTGTCTCATTTTCAACGGCCTGCTTTTTCGTATTTTCTGGTTCAATCCCATTTTGTTTATAAGCATTCTCAACTGTAAAAGTACTACCTGGAGTGTATGGCAAAATGGTATTAGCCATACTTCTAAAGACATGGGCTGCTCCATTTGAGGTCGAACCTGCTAGATAATGGTTCTCATCTGTTGTTGGGAAGCCGAGCCAGTGGCTAATTACAACATCTGGAGTATAGCCGATCACCCACTGGTCACTGGTATATTCTGGATTGAAAACAGCTTCAGTCGTACCTGTTTTACCAGCCATAACGTAATCCGCTGGTGATGAACTAATTCCTGTACCATTGGTAAATGTTCCTAGCATCATACTGGTCATTTTATCAGCTACCGACTTATCAATCACTCGTTTTTGGGAGTTTTTATGACTCTTGACGACCTGACCACTGGCATTTTCAATACGAGTGATGAAATGCGCCTCAGGCATCAAACCTCCATTAGCAAAGGCTGCATAGGCTTGCGCCATCTGGAGAGGATTCGTCTCCACACCTCCACCAAGAGCAACTCCAAGAACTCGGTCAACTTTTTCCATATTTAGGCCAAATCTCTCCCCAGCGTCAAAAGCTTTGTCAATACCTAATTCATTTACAGTCGCAACAGCTGGCAGGTTGAGTGATTCCGCCAAAGCCTGATACATAGGTACTTCTGGAGATGTCTTAATACCTGCATAGTTGTCTACTTGATAACTGTTGTACTGCATGGTGTGGTTGTCCAGTTGCTTGTTCAAGGCCCATCCTGCTTCTACTGCGGGTGTATAAACGACTAAAGGTTTAATAGTTGAGCCTGGGCTACGCTTAGACTGAGTGGCATAGTTGAAATTGCGAAAGCCTGGTTTGTCATCACCAGCTACACGACCAACAACTCCACGCACTCCACCAGTCTTGGGTTCTAGAGCGACACTACCTGATTCGGCATGCGTTCCGTCTTCTGCTGTTGGAAATAGCGAAGTGTTTTCATAAATAACCTGCATGTTTGCTTGGTAGTTTTGGTCAAGCTCTGTGTAGATTCGATAGCCATTGTTGACAATCTCTTCTTCTGTGAGATTGTACTTGGAAACTGCTTCGTTGACAACTGCATCAAAATAAGACGGGTAGCGATAATCCGAAACTTTGCCTTCATACTTATCTTGCAGTTGAGAAGCCATATCTACTCCAGCCGCTTCGGTCTCTTGATTTTTATCAATATAACCCGCCGCAACCATATTTTGCAAAACAGTATCCCTACGGTTAGTCGAAGTCTCAACAGAATTTAATGGATTATACAATTCTGGTCCCTTGAGCATCCCTGCTAGAGTGGCCGCCTGATCAAGCGTTAGTTGTGAAGCCGATACACCGAAATATTTCTTACTTGCATCTTCAACACCCCATATCCCATTTCCAAAGTAGGCGTTATTGAGGTACATAGTAAGGATTTGCTCCTTGCTGTATTTCTTGGTCAACTCTAAGGCAAGGAAAAACTCCTTGGCCTTCCGTTCAACGGTCTGGTCCTGGGAAAGATAGGCATTTTTCGCCAACTGTTGGGTGATGGTAGAACCGCCTCCAGAACGACCTGCTGTAAGGATAGCTAGAAAGAAACGACCGTAGTTAATCCCATCATTTTTATAAAAGGAACGGTCCTCTGTCGCGACGACAGCATTTTGCAAGTCTTTGCTGATATCTGTCAGTTCAACATAGGTTCCCTTTTGACCGGATAGGGCTCCTGCCTCTTTTTCTTCGCGGTCAAAAATCAGAGTTCGCGTTTTCAAGGCATTTTGCAAATCATTAACATTGGTAGATTTGGCTATGGCAAATAGGTAGGTTCCTACTAGCAAACCTGCACTTAACCCTAAAATGATGACGATTTTTGTCAGATGATAACGACGCCAAAATTTCCGAATCGGACCTACTTGGGATAATTTTTTTCTATCGCTCCGTGAACGACGCATGCTAGTCGAATCAGACTCCGCGGATTCATTCATTTCTTTTTTAAAGAGAGAAAGAAACTTCTCAAATAATTTATCTAATTTCATGCGTTTATTTTATCATCTTCACCATAGGAACTCAAGAATTTAGCTACTCTCTATCCAAATAGGGCTTTTTTTGTTACAATATCTGTATGCAATTCACATTTACATTACCCGAATCCTTGCCTCAAATGTCGGTCAAGCAATTCCTAGAGGAACAACTCCTCATTCCCAGAAAGATCCGTCATTTTTTGAGAATAAAGAAGAACATCTTAATGAACCACGAAGAAGTTCACTGGAATGAGATGGTCAAGCCAGGGGACATTTGCCAGTTGACTTTTGACGAGGAAGATTATCCCGAAAAAGAAATTCCTTGGGGCAACCCAGACTTAGTCCAGGAAGTTTATCAAGATCAACACTTGATTATTGTCAACAAACCAGAGAGAATGAAAACACACGGTAATCAGCCAAACGAAATCGCTCTTCTTAACCATGTCTCTGCCTATGTTGGCCAAACCTGCTATGTCGTTCATCGTCTGGATATGGAAACAAGCGGTTTAGTACTTTTCGCCAAAAATCCTTTTATCCTACCTATTCTCAATCGTTTGTTGGAGAAAAAGGAAATCGCCCGTGAGTACTGGGCGCTCGTAGAGGGGCAAGTTGGGAATAAAGAACTTATCTTCCGAGATAAAATTGGTCGTGATCGACACGATCGCAGAAAACGAGTGGTAGATCCCAAAAATGGGCAATATGCTGAAACACTGGTAAGTCGATTAAAACAATTTCCAAACAAGACTACCCTTGTCCGTTGCAAACTAAAGACCGGTCGGACACATCAAATCCGTATTCACCTCTCTCATCATAAGCACCCTATTCTGGGCGATCCTCTCTATAACTCTAGTTCAAAAGTAAGCAGGCTCATGCTCCATGCCTTCCGACTTTCCTTTACTCATCCACTCACCTTAGAAGAGTTTAGCTTCACTGCCTTTTCTGATACATTTGAGAGAGAATTAAAAAAGAATGGATGACCGCTAAATCATCCATTTTGTTTTATCTAAAAATAGAAAAAGCAAGACCTATTAGTCTTGCTTTTATCGACTCATGAATTATTTAGCGATTTTTGCGAAGTATTCAAGAGTACGTACAAGTTGTGCAGTGTATGACATTTCGTTGTCATACCATGATACAACTTTAACCAATTGTTTGCCGTCAACATCAAGAACTTTAGTTTGAGTTGCGTCGAACAATGAACCGTAAGCCATACCTACGATATCTGAAGATACGATTGGATCTTCAGTGTATCCGTATGATTCGTTAGCTGCTGCTTTCATAGCTGCGTTTACTTCATCAACAGTAACGTTCTTTTCAAGAACTGCTACCAATTCAGTAACTGATCCAGTTGGAGTTGGAACGCGTTGTGCAGATCCGTCCAATTTACCGTTCAATTCTGGGATTACAAGACCGATAGCTTTAGCAGCACCAGTTGAGTTAGGAACGATGTTTGCAGCACCAGCACGAGCACGGCGAAGGTCACCACCACGGTGTGGTCCGTCAAGGATCATTTGGTCACCAGTGTAAGCGTGGATAGTAGTCATCAATCCTTCTACAACACCGAAGTTGTCTTGAAGAGCTTTAGCCATTGGAGCCAAGCAGTTTGTAGTACATGAAGCACCTGAGATAACTGTTTCAGTACCGTCAAGAACGTCGTGGTTAGTGTTGAATACGATTGTTTTAACATCGTTTCCACCAGGAGCAGTGATAACAACTTTCTTAGCTCCACCTTTAAGGTGTTTTTCAGCTGCATCTTTCTTAGCAAAGAAACCAGTTGCTTCAAGAACGATTTCTACACCGTCAGTAGCCCAGTCGATTTGTTCTGGATCACGTTCAGCAGAAACTTTAACGAATTTACCGTTAACTTCGAATCCACCTTCTTTAACTTCTACAGTACCGTCGAAACGACCTTGAGTTGTGTCGTATTTCAACAAGTGTGCAAGCATAACTGGATCTGTAAGGTCGTTGATGCGAGTAACTTCAACACCTTCTACGTTTTGGATACGGCGGAAAGCAAGACGACCGATACGTCCGAAACCGTTAATACCAACTTTAACTACCATTAGTGATTTCCTCCTTATGAAAATCATGAAAATTTTATTGTGAAAAGAGTAACTTGAATCACTACAAATCACCTTTCAACAAACCTATTATATAACTATTTGAGTTTAATTGCAAGTATGGGCGTTGATTTTCTCTCCCGCTTTTCTACTTTTTCTCCCCCTTTTTATTCATCCATTTTTTTATTTTCAAAGCATACCTCTAGAATCTTTTATAATATCTGTATATTCTCTTTATTTCAAGGTGAAACTCCAATTTCAACCTTTCATAGTTTACAAAAAAGAGACAGGATTTCTCCTGTCTCTAGGCTGATAAACGATTATTTGCGACGTCCTGGTCGTTCTGCATAACCATAGTAAGCATCTGCCATGATTTCTTCCATGTCAGCTACCATTGGCAAGCGAGGGTTAGCAGGTGAACATTGGTCTTCATAAGCAAGCAAGGCAATCTCATGCAAGCTGTCTTTCCAAGCTTTTTCATCGATTCCAAAGCCTTTGAAGTTCATTGTGATTCCAACTGCTTCACCAAGATCATAAACTGCTTTGGCATACGCTTCAACCGCTTCTTCTGGAGTTGAGTGAGGCAAACCAAGCATTTTCGCGATGTCTTGGAATTTCTCATCAGCTTTCCAGTAGTTGTACTTAGGCCATGTAGTGGTCTTAGATGGACGAGTTCCGTTGTAACGGATAACGTATGGAAGCAAGATCGCGTTTGTACGTCCGTGAACAGTATGGTGAACACCACCAATCTTGTGGGCCATTGAGTGGCTCATGCCAAGGAAGGCATTGGCGAAGGCCATACCAGCCATTGTAGATGCATTATGCATTTTTTCACGTGCTTCTGGGTCAGCTGTCTTAACAGATTTTTCCAACCATTCAAAGACAAGTTTGATTGTTTGAAGGGCGATACCGTCTGTATAGTCATTAGCAAAGTTTGAAGTGTAAGCTTCAGTCGCGTGAGTCAAGACGTCCATACCTGTATCAGCAGCGATGAAGTCTGGAACTGACTCAACCAAAGCAGGGTCAACAATCGCAATAGTTGGTGTCAATGAATAGTCAGCCAATGGGTATTTGCGGTTGTTTTTCTTGTCAGAGATAACGGCAAATGGTGTTACTTCTGAACCTGTACCTGAAGTTGTTGGGATACCGATGTACTTCGCTTTCTTACCAAGTGATGGGAAGCGGAAGGCACGTTTACGGATATCCATGAATTTTTGAACCAAGTCACGGAAGTCGATTTGTGGTTGTTCGTAGAAGAGCCACATTACTTTAGCCGCGTCCATTGGAGAACCACCACCAAGAGCGATAATGGTATCTGGTTCAAATGCTTTCATCACTTCAGCACCACGTTCTACAGTTGTGATGTCTGGATCTGGTTCAACATCTGAGAAGACTTGGATAGTTACACGGTTACTACGTGCATTCAATTGATCGATAACACGTTGAACAAAGCCAAGTTTTTCGATCGATTTGTCTGTAACAATCATAACGCGTTCAATATCTTCACATGTTTGAAGGTATTGGATAGAATTGCGTTCGAAGTAAATTTTTGAAGGAACTTTAAACCATTGCATATTATTTCTACGTTTCCCTACTTTCTTGATGTTTAGAAGGTTGATCGCACTCACGTTATCACCGACTGAGTTGTGTCCATATGAACCACATCCAAGTGTTAATGATGGAATGAAGGCGTTGTATACGTCACCGATACCACCGAAAGTAGATGGAGAGTTCCAGATAATACGCATAGCTTTGATTTCTGTACCAAAGCGTTTAGCAAGGGCTTCGTCTTTTGTATGGATAGCTGCTGAGTGACCAAGTCCGTTAAACTCAACCATTTGGCGAGCTTTTGTAAGACCGTCTTCTGTGTCTTCAGCTTTTAGGACAGCGATAACTGGTGACAATTTTTCACGAGTCAATGGTTCTTTTGGTCCTACTTCTGCACATTCCGCAGCCAAGATGTTTGTTCCTTCTGGAACACTAAATCCTGCTTGTTCAGCAATCCATGCTGCTGGTTTACCAACGATGTTTGCATTTAGTTTAGCACCTGCACAGTTTTTACTGTTAGCTTTCACGCCAAAACAGAATTCTTCAAGAAGTGCTTTTTCTTTCTTGTTTACAAAGTAAGTGTGATATGATTTGAATTCTTCTACAAATTCATCATACACTTCTTTATCAATGATAACGGCTTGTTCTGATGCACAGACCATCCCATTATCAAATGATTTAGACATAACGATGTCATGAGCAGCTTGACGAAGGTCAGCAGATTTTTCTACATAGGCAGGAACGTTTCCGGCACCTACCCCAAGAGCTGGTTTTCCACATGAGTATGCAGCTTTAACCATAGCATTCCCACCAGTTGCAAGAATAGTTGCAACACCTTCGTGGTTCATTAGCGCTCCAGTTGCTTCCATAGATGGCTTTGTAATCCATTGTACACAGTTTTCAGGTGCACCGGCTGCGATGGCTGCATCGCGAACGATTTGTGCTGCGTGTGCTGATGATTCTTGAGCTGATGGATGGAAAGCAAAAACGATTGGGTTACGTGTTTTCAAAGCAATGAGTGATTTGAAAATCGCTGTTGAAGTTGGGTTTGTTGTCGGAGTGACACCACAGATTACCCCGACAGGTTCCGCAATCTTTGTCAAACCTGTAATTGGATCATCTTCAATAACTCCAACCGTTTTAACTCCACGCATATTGTTCACTACGTGTTCGCAGGCAAATAGGTTTTTTGTTGCCTTATCTTCAAATACCCCACGACCAGTTTCTTCAACTGCATGTTGTGCAAGAATACCGTGCGCGTCAAGTGCGGCAACCGAAGCTTTTGCCACGATATAGTCAACTTGTTCTTGGTTCAATTTGCGCATTTCATCAAGCGCAACCAAGGCTTTTTTCACGAGACCATCGACATGCTTTTCAGCAGCAAGTTGTTTTTCCTCTGGTGTTACTGTTTTTTTATCAGCCATATTATCCTCCATAGCCTTTAAGGATGTTATCCTTTGTTAATTTTTTCACAAGTTTATTATAACTCTTTTTTTATGCTTTGTAAACAGTTTCATAAGCATTTCACAAAGAATTTTTCTGAGATTGTGATTTTTTTCTCAATATAGCTATATAATAGAGTTTTGTCTGGACGATTGTGAAATTATGGAAAAAATTTTTTTATTTCACAAAGTTTTTCTAGTTGATAGTTAGTTATCGAATCCAAGACAAGAAAGCGTTTTCTTTTTTGGTTTTGAAAATAGTCTCCTAACTTGGAGACTACTGTTTTTGCTGAAAAACGCCTTGTTTAAAAGTTCCTTCATAAACGACTTCTTGCTCTGTCGTCAACTTCCCTTGACCTTCAGCCTGACCATTTACAAAATCACCTTCGTATTTCCAGCCATCTTTTGATTGGAAAGTCCCTTTTCCATTAAAGGCTCCATTATTGAAATCACCTGTATATTGGTCTCCATTTTCAAAGGTCAGGGTTCCTTGACCATTCATTTTCCCTCGTACCAAGGTGCCATCATAAACAAGAGCTCCACCATCAAGTGTCAGGACACCCTTTTTAGGCGTATTTAGCAGAAATACCGAAAGAGCACAGAGTACCATTACAACTACTGCAATGAGCTCTAACCTAGGACGAGTTAGGTAAACTCTACACTTCTCATAAAATTGTTTAAGCTTTTCCATTGTCACTCTCTTTTTCTAATCGATCTAGCCAGCTTTGACATCCACTTGTGATACGAGAATAGGTTTCCTCAAAATCTCCTGTATACCAAGGATCTGGGACACTTTCAGATGCAAAAGAGTAAATCTTATACTGTAGTTCCTGAGGACACATGTGACGCAGATCTGAAACGTTTGAAGCATCCATACCGATAATGTAATCAAACGATTCAAAGTCCTCTCTGCCAATCTGAAGCGATGTTTTATCTTTGTCATACGGGATCTGATATTGCTGAAAAACTCCTTGCGTTCCCTTATGAATCGGATTGCCATGTTCCCATGATGACGTTGCCCGGCTTTCGACGTGGTAATCGCTCGTCATGGACTTCATCACAAACTCTGCCATGGGGCTACGGCAGATATTTCCTAGGCAAACAAATACTATTTTTTTCATCCCTTTTCCTCTCGTCTCATAGAAAAACGGGAGTGACAGATCCCGTTTTATTCTTCGATTGCTCCGCCTTCGTCAACAACTGTTCCTTCTGGTGTCACAGCTTCTTTGAGTGGCAAAACGGTCTTAATCGCAGCCAATTCAAAAGTCAAATAAACGCCATCTACATCCAGTACGATTGTACCTTTCTCAGTATCTACTTCATCCACTGTTCCGTAAAGCCCACCAATTGTAATGACTTCATATCCTTTTTGAAGCTTATTCAAGCTTTCCATACGCTTTTGTGCTTGCTTCTTTTGAGAACGTTGCATAAAGAACATCAAGGCAAACATACCTACAAGCATGATTAAGAAAGTAATATTTGGATTCATTGTTTTCTCCTTTGTATTTTACATAGGACTACTATATCAAATTTCAGCTACTTTTACAAGGTTGTACCTTGTTTTTATGGTTATAAAAAATCAGAGTTTTCACTCTGATTTTTGTGGTTATTTCAAGTTTTGAACGACTTTGACTAGATTTTCAACTGTAAATCCGTACTCTGCCAATACTTTTGGTGCTGGGGCAGATGCTCCAAAGGTATCAATACCGAGAACGGCACCATCAAGACCAACATATTTGTACCAGTTTTGAGTTGCTCCCATTTCGACTGCAACACGACGACGAACTGCATTTGGAAGGATTTCTTCCTTGTATGCTGCATCTTGTGCGTCAAAGACATCTGTCGATGGCATGCTGACTACACGAACTTTTGCGCCTTGACTAGCCAATTCTTTGGCAGCTGCGACAGCTAGATTGACCTCTGAACCAGTCGCAATCAAGATCGTATCAAAGTCTGCTGCATTTTCATAGACGACATAGGCACCTTTAGCAACCTTATCGAAGTCTGTTCCTTCTTCGACAGTCAAGTTTTGACGGGTCAAGACAAGGGCAGTTGGTGTATTTTCACTTGTCACGGCAAGGTACCAAGCCGCTTGAGTTTCACGCGCATCTGCTGGGCGGAAAACGTTTAGATTTGGCATGGCACGGAGACCTGCTAGGTGTTCAACTGGTTCGTGAGTTGGACCATCTTCACCAACTGCGATTGAATCGTGGGTAAAGACATAAGTCACAGGAAGTCCTTGCAAGGCTGACAAGCGGACAGCTGCTTTCACATAGTCAGAGAAGACGAAGAAAGTACCACCGTATACACGAAGTCCACCGTGAAGGGCCATCCCGTTCAAGATCGTTCCCATTGCAAATTCACGAACACCAAACTGAATGTTGCGGTTCAAGCGATTAGCATCATCTTGAAGTCCATCCGTTTTGATGTAAGTCATGTTTGAGTGAGCGAGGTCAGCTGATCCACCTAGGAAAGTTGGCAACTTGGCAGCAACAACATTCAGAGCATCTTGACTTGAGTTGCGAGTTGCTTGAGAAAATCCATTTTCTAAGGCTGGAAAGTCTGCTGGGGTCACCTCAACTGGATCACGTCCGTCGATGATGGCTTCTACTTCTGTAGCCAATTCTGGATGTGCTTCTTTATAGTCAGCAACTAATTTAGTCCAAGCTTGATAAGCTGATGCACCACGGTCTGCAACATTTTCCTTGAAATCAGCATAAACTTGCTCTGGGATTTCAAATGGTTCATAGTCCCAACCGAGCGCTTGGCGAGTTGCTACAGTTTCATCTGCTCCAAGAGGAGCACCGTGTACGGCATTAGTTCCTTGTTTGTTTGGAGAACCATATCCAATCACAGTCTTCACTTCAATCAAAGATGGTTTGCCTGAAGCTTTAGCAGCTTCGATAGCAGCATGGATAGCTTCCAAGTCTGTTCCATCTTCAACCAAGGCTGTATGCCAACCGTAGGCATTGTAGCGATCACGAACACTTTCAGTGAAAGAATCCTTTGTCTCACCATCCAAGTTGATGTCATTTGAATCATAAAGAACCACCAACTTGTCAAGTTTTTGCAAGCCTGCATATGAAGCCGCCTCACTTGAGACACCTTCCATCAAGTCTCCATCTCCACAGATCACATAAGTATAGTGGTCAAAGATATTGAAGCCTTCGCGGTTATATTTGGCTGCCAAGAAACGTTCTGCTTGGGCAAAACCAGTAGCAGTAGAAATCCCTTGTCCTAGAGGACCAGTTGTCGCGTCAACCCCTGCAGTATGACCAAATTCTGGGTGACCTGGCGTTTTTGAACCCCATTGGCGGAAGTTCTTGACTTCATCCATGCTAACATCTTCAAAACCAGAGAGGTGAAGAAGGGCATAGAGAAGCATTGAGCCGTGTCCTGCTGAAAGAATAAAGCGATCGCGGTTGATCCAGTTTGGTTGAGCTGGATTGATACGAAGTTGCTTTGTAAAGAGGCTATAGGCCATTGGAGCAGCCCCCATAACCACCCCTGGGTGACCTGAGTTTGCTTTGTTGATGGCGTCAATACCTAGAAAACGAATTGCATTAACAGATAGATTTGACATAGAATTTCCTTTCTCTTTGAGGTGATTAATGAATCACACATCCTATTTTACTATTATATGAAAAAATGCATAGAATAGCAATAAAACAATTTGCGTTCATCTAACACATTTGATTTTCTATTCCCTCGTCACTTCATAGTACGGAAGCAAGCGCGCATAAGCCTCTTCTAGCTTCTCCAATATCGCTTCTACTGACTGATTTTCAATGAGGGAAACATCTGACTTAACCAAAACTTTACGGACTTCCTGACTTCTCTCCTTCTCGCGTAAAGTACGACGATTCTCCTCCGTAGCCTCCATCTTATGACTTTCCCCATTTGAATAGACCAGATAATAAATTCCTTCTACCGCTGGAAGCTCTAAAACCTTGGCTTGCTTGTCTAAGGTCTGTTCGTCTTTCTTACGCTCGATGAAACTGACTTCCAAAGAAATCCCAAAGTCAGCAGGTGTTCCATACAAACGAAGAGCCATCATAGGTTCTGTCACTTGTCCGTCTCTCTGTAGATAGGCCCAGAAATGCGGTCGCAAGCGTTGCGCTTGGTTCATCCACTGACTAGTCTGTTGGAGTTGCCATTCTGGATGATTAGCTTGAAAAGTTTTGGCCAATTCTGTAAAAGCCTTCCGGGCCTCTTGACCTTTTTGCCGCAAGTCCAACATCTTTTCTCTTTCATCGCCAGCTTTATCAGGATTACGGTACTGGACTCCTGCAAATGATAGGTATTCTCTAACTTCTTTCAGCATATCTGAATCTTTCCTTTCCTAGCAAAAAATCAGGATGAACCTGATTTTACTTTGCTTATTCTGCATCTACGACAACATAGCGATTTGGCTCGTCACCTTCAGAGTAACTCGTCACGCCATCCATGCGTGAAATAATGCGATGGATAATCTTGCGTTCGCTATTTGACATTGGATCAGTTTGTTGGCTACGCCCTTCTTCTAAAACGCGAGTCGCCAATTTTTGAGCGTAGGTTTGTAAGACTTCTGCACGGTGTTCAACATAATCATTGACATTGATCGTGATGTAGAAGGTTCTTGAATAGCGATTGTAAAGGTAATTTTGCGCTAACAGTTGAAGAGCTTTCAAGACTTTTCCGTGGTAGCCGATAATACGACCTGGTTCATTGGTGTCAATTTGAAGATTGATAGTGCGACGATTGTAGTCGCTTGAAATCGTCCCTTCAACATCCATATCATCGACAATGGTTTGAACGTAGCTAGCTACTTCAGTTGCCACTTGTTCGATGTCATAACTTGGTTCTACTTTCAAGCCTAAATCTTCCAAAGATTGGCTTGTTGCTTCCTGCGTTTCAGTTTCTTTTTCTAGAGCAGATTCCACTTCCTCGGTAGTATCCTCTGGTTCCAATTCATTTAAAATTGAAATATGGCCTGTTTCTTCCAAAATCGTGCTGGCGTGCTTTTCATTTTTCAGGATTTCAGCCTTGACCTCTTCAGAGACACCTTGACCTTCTTCTTCAATCTTCTTGATGGCTTCCACTACATGCCCCAAATCAACAGTTGCTTCACTGACTGTTTTCACGGGTTCATTTTTTTCATTAACTTCTTTTGGAACCCCTTTAATGGCCTGCTGGTTGGCTTTGATCACTGTCGTTTCACTAATCGCTTCGATATCAACTTGAGCTGGCTTCTTACCAAACAAGCCTAAGAAACCTTTTTTCTCTTTCGAAACGACCTTGATGTGGGCCTTCATTCTTGGAATGTCTAATTCTTTCAATCCTTTTTGGATTGCTTCTTCAACCGTTGAACCTGTAAATAATACCATTACCAGATTCCTCCTTATTTTTTCTTTTTCTGTGCTTTTTTCAAAGCTCTTCTCTTCTTGCCTTCTAAATCTTTTTCTGCTTGCACCACTGCTTCTCTTTCAGCAATAATCTTGAAAGGATTGTTCAAGAAATAGGTTTGCAGAACTTGGTAAGCATTGGATACAGCCCAGTACAAGGCTACACCACTTGGGGCGGAGATAGCAAAAACAAAGATCAATACAGGCATACCATACATCATCCCTGTTGTAGCTCCACTTTTTTCGGACAAAGCTTTATTCGATAACCAGCTACTCAAGAAGGTAAAGACTGCCGCCAAAATCGGAAGGACAAAACTTGTATCTACTCCTCCCAAATTAATCCATAAAAAGTGACCTGTTTTCAAAAAGTCAACTCGACTCAAGGCTTGAAAGAGCGCCAAGAGAACCGGCATTTGTATTAAAATTGGCCAGAGAGAGGATGAATGCTTGATTCCTAACTCTTTATAAACCTTACGCATCTCCTGGTCTAGCTTGGTTCTACTTTCCATATCACGACCCGGATATTGCTCTCGCAAAGCCTTGATGCGTGGTTGAGCCTCTTGCATTTTTCTAGAGGCAACCATCTGTGTCTGAAAGACCGGCAATAAAATCGTCCGGATCAAAATCGTGAAGAGGATAATCCCCACTCCGATACTAATGTCAAAGGACAAAAAGCGGATAATTTCAGCAAAAAAATAGACGAATTTACTCCAAAAGTCTGTCGAATCTGCTGTTATATCGCTAGCTGTACCATTTGTTGCACAGGCTGTCATGATAAACAAGGACAAGCCCAACAAACTAGTCAACTGTAGTTTCTTTTTCACTCCCATTTCCTTCCTGGTAAATCTTTGATAACTTTAATACGTGGAGTAGGTTTTTCTCCATCTCTGCATATTCCAAGGTTTCCACCCCTTTTCGAGCAATCACAACAAAATCGACATGATCTACCAGACTCCCCTTTGCATTTTGTATGATATGTCGGATTCGTCTCTTAATTTGATTTCTGGTAACTGCATTCCCCAGCTTTTTGCTGACGGACAGTCCTACTCGAAAATGGTTTTGCTGGTTTTCCAATTGGTAGACAACAAATTTTCGATTGGCAAAACTTGTTCCGTCCTTGAAAATCGCCTTAAAATCTTTCTCTCTTTTTACACGAAAGCTTTTCTTCAAAACTCAACTCCATCTATTAAATTACTACTATTATACCATATTTTTTGAAAAAGCCAATAACAGCAAGGTTTTAGACATTTTCTACATAAAAAAAGCTGGAAAATCTCTTTCCCAACTTCTTTTCACAATCAAATTTTACGTGTATTTACTTATTTTTTCAAGCGCTCAACATCGCGTGCAATCACTAATTCTTCATCTGTTGGAATAACCAAGACACGGATTTTCGCTGCGTCAGTTGAGATGTCTCCCGTTACACCAAAGACATTCTTTTCTGGATCCACATCACAACCAAACCAAGAGATACCTGAAATGACATCCTCACGAACCAAAGCTGCATTTTCACCAATCCCTGCTGTGAAGATAATCGCATCTGCTCCATTTAGGACGGCAAGGTACTGGCCGATATGTTTTTGGATACGATCAACATACATTTCATAGGCCAAAGTCGCATCATGGTCTCCTGCTTCCATGGCAGCAATCACATCACGCATATCGCTTGACTGACCAGAAACTCCCATGAGCCCTGATTCACGATTGAGAACGCGACTAATATCTTCAGGCGAGTTAAAGTCCTCTGTATATTGCATGAGATAAGGGATGATAGCAGGGTCAATATCTCCTGTACGAGTTCCCATCATCACACCGCCAAGTGGTGTGAATCCCATAGAAGTATCTACAGACTTCCCACCCTTAACAGCTGTGATAGAAGCACCATTACCAATGTGGCAGGTAATCAATTTCAAGTCTTCTAGAGGACGGCCCAACAGTTTCGCTGCTTCTCCTGCGACAAACTGGTGACTTGTCCCGTGGGCACCGTATTTACGAACCTTGTTTTCTGTGTAGTATTTAGTTGGTAGAGGGTAGCGATAAGCCTTTTCTGGCATGGTTGTGTGGAATGAGGTATCAAATACGACAACACTGGTAATATCTGGAAGCAATTCCTTAAATGCGCGAATTCCAGCTGCGTTAGCTGGATTGTGAAGAGGAGCCAAGAGTCCCAATTCCTCAACTTTTTCTAACACGTCTCCCTCAACAACTGTTGATTCCTTGAAATATTCACCACCTGCAACGACGCGGTGGCCGACACCTGTAATTTCGTCGTACCCTTTGATAATGTCAAAACGAATCAAGTCATCCAATAAAATTTTAACGGCTTGTGTATGGTCTTCAATATCAAGAATTTGTTGCTCCGAACGACCGTCAAATTTTACTGTTGAAATGGAATCTTTCAATCCAATACGTTCAATCAAGCCTTTAGCTAAAACTTTCTCTTCAGGCATTTGATAAAGTTGCCATTTCAAGCTTGAGCTTCCTGCATTGATTGCAATTGTTTTTGTCATAAGATGATACCTCTTTTTAAGCGTTTTCATCTATTATAACAAAATCTCTTTTATATTTCAGTACCTTTGCTCCAATTTTGAAAATTTTCTTTAAAGGTCAACAAAACTGACGGATCTTGCAAGCTAGTAAGAGGGTAAACAAAGGGTTCTATTTCCTTGTCTCTTTTCTTCTGTAAGACAAAAATACTTTTAGCTTGGCTTGCAGTTGAGAAAATATCCTCCGGCAGAGCGATGATAGTAGCCAGACTCACTTCGTCTTTGAGCCACCCTTTTAACAAATCACTTTGAGGACTGGTCAATAAATCACTCGGAGCTAGAAAAATAGCATAGCCATCTGACTTAAGGTACTTGAGGCCTTGTTCCATCAGCAAATGGTGGGCATAGGTATGCTCTTGACTAGAAGCCACTTGATAGCGTGAAGCGATGGCATCGTCTGGGTAATAGCCAACAGGCAAGTCGCTGATGACCACGTCGCTTTCTTTAAGCATTTGCGGACGAACGGCGTCTCCTTGGACAAAACCAGCCTGCAAACCAATCACATCTGCCATACTGGCTGCCAAATCAATCAGCAAGTCATCCACTTCGATTCCCAAGTAATCTACTTTTTTAGAGAGAGAAGTCAAGAAAGTGGCCCCCAAAATCCCCATACCAGAACCCATCTCAAGGATGCTTATTTCCTCTTGATCCAGCAACTCTTCCACAATAAGTACCAAGAGGAGGGCAATGGCGTCCGGCGTAAACTGGTGATTAGCCTGTAAAGGCTCCGTTTGTCCTGCCTTCATCAAGAGAAACTGGTAGGTCTTGAGCCACTCTTCCTTGCGAAGTGCTAAGCGCTTAAGGGCTTGATTGTTTTCCTTGACCTGCTCTAGCTCGGTCTCGCCATCCAGATAAATGCTGTTTTGCTCTACCAAGGCGTCATAAAAGTTGGTCGCCAAATCACTTTGGATGACTTGGACATTCTCTAGTAAATACGTATAAGCTTGTTCAATTTTTTCAAAATCCATATTCCTATCTTATCAAATTTCCCTCCTTTTTTCCATCTGAAGAGAAAAAATCACTGCTTTAGTCAGCGAGTGATTTTTGGGCTACAGTTAAAAAGAGTTCTGCGTAATTTCCTAGGAAAAGATCTTCAGCGCTATAGAGAATCTGACTATCAATACTCGAAAAACCATTCTGAGCGAGCTTGGTTTCCAGTTCAGCTAAATCAAAACCATGATGGTTGGTATCTGTCTTGGCAAAATCAGCGATGAGAACTTGTCCATTCTCCCTAAGGTGATGGTAAAACATGGCAAGAGTCGCATCTAGATCAGGCATATGATGAAGAACCCGACTGACAACAATCAGGTCAAATTGCTGTTCCAAGGGATTTGCCAGTAAATCCTGCTCCAAAAACTGGATATTCTTGATGTCTTGTTGCTCTGCTTTCAAACGGGCTTGCTCCAGCATTTTCTCCGAGATATCTACAAGGGTAACCGACTTGGCCTGCTTGGCTAGGGGCAAGGCTAATAGACCCGTCCCACCACCAAAGTCCAGTATTGCCTTGTCTGATAGAAGATCAATCTGTGCTTCAACTGCCTGACAAACCAAATTTGCAAGAAAGATATTTTTGGGCGAATCAAAGGTTTCTGCTTTGTGATTAAAATCCTGTTTCATGCTTTTAGTGTAACACAAAGAAGTTGAATTGACTAGGACTTGGCTTTCTTTTCAGGCTTTTCTTCTGATTTTTTCTTCCCTGCTTGATTGCTTGAATCAGTCGCTACCTCTTCCTTTTTAGCTGTTTTCTTTTCTTGGATTTTCATCGGAGGAAAGAGAAATTCATAGTTGCTCTTATTCATTCGAACACTTGTTGCAAAACCTGTTTTCGTATTTTGATACGTGACTTTTCCTAGATTAAAGACTCGTTCCCCACTTTCTTGCTCAGCCTTATCTTTGCTTCGTTTAGCCATGGCGAAAGCAACCAACTTTTCTTTGTTTAGGGCAAAGTCTTTGTGATGGGCTACTTGCCGATTTAAATAAAACTGCAACAAAAGGCTAAAAATGGCTGCCATAGTGACTGCATATAAAAGAACGCCTGCCTTAACTTTTTGTTTTTTCCACACGATAGATGAACTCCCTTTCTAAGCCTTTTTGAAATTGGAAACGAAAGCGAACCAATTGATTTTCCTCTGTAATCTGTGCTGATTTGAGTCCATAAACCATAGGTTGGTAGCCCCGTCCACTGGTATCGGTCTTCCGAAAATCATCCGATTTAGACTTACCTATAGAGATATCCTTACCATCTTGTTTCATGTAGAGGCGATTGCCTTCCACCTTTTCAAACTGCGAACGCTCTAACTCTGCCTCCAGTTGATCCACAAACAAGAGCCACTCCTTTTGCTCGCTTTGCTGCTGGTAACGAACTTCTGAAATGAGGAGCTGACTCATAGCCTGAAAGAGGAGCAAGCCTCCGCTAATGACGATAAGGGCAATCAGGGATTCTAACAGGGTAAAAGCTTTGACCTTACTGCTCTTTAAGGTCGAGCAACTTCTCTGAACCATGGTAGACCTCCAATCCCTTTTCACTAGCAAATACCTGAATCTCAACTCCGTTTATGTTTACCTGATTTTGACCTGTCTGCAGAGCCATCTTCGCCACACGCAAGACTTCTTCCTTTTGCAAGATTTCTGCCTCTTCTTGTCTATTTTTCTGAATTTGCCCCAAAAGAAGGGTCGCAATGCTGGCAAACACAGCCAAAGCTACTACTGCTTCTAGTAAGATTACTGCCTTAATTTTTAGTTTCCTTAATGCGTTTAATTTTTCCATTTCCTAGATATAATTGATAGCGAATCGCTCCTTTATTGGTTTGAAATTCAACCTTAGCCAGAGACGAATTGCCCCCAGCTCGGTCAAATATAATGCTTTGTCCTGATGGTGCCTGAATTCCTTTAGGAACGGTCAAGTTTTGACTGCCATTGCTGATCGTCTGTCCATCTAAGTTTAGACTGGTCTTTTGCTGACTGGCTACACTACGCTTTTGAGTTTCACGGTAGAGTTCTTCAAACTCCATAAAGAAAATCTGCTCCTCCACCGCTGCAAAACTGGACTGAACAGAACCGGACAAGCCTAAAGCAAGGATACTCACAATTCCCAAAACCAAGAGACTTTCCAGCATAGTAAAGGCCTTAATCTGCAACAGTTTGACTTGTTTTTTGTTTTGCATGGTAGTCTTTATAAGCTTTAGCTTGCTCAGCTGTGATACGGCCGTCCGCTTGTAATTTGCTGAGGCTGGCGTCATCATTTTTATCCAAACGATAGAGTTCTGCCTGGCTTTCCACAACCTTGACAACAGCAGCTTTTCCTTTGTCATCTACGGCATCCTTTTGCTTGGTCAAATTGGGCACAAAGAGCAAGAGAAGAACACTGATGATAAGCAAAACCACTAACATTTCTACCAAAGTGAAAGCTTTAACCTTGGCTTTTTTTAAATTTATCATGAGTTTTTTCATTTTAAAAATTTACCTCCATATTTTGATACATGGGCATAAGCATTGCCGCATAAAGTAAAACGATAATCAGAGCCACAAAGATAAAAACCAGTGGCTGTACTAAGTTCATGGTACGATTAACTCGGGTAAAAAAGGCTTCCCAAGTTTTTTCAGCATAGATTTCCAACTCGCTCCCCAGCTTGGACTTGACTTCTCCATACTCAATGATGAGACTCAACTCCTTTTTAAAGTAAGGATAGGTTGCTATGGTTTGAGAAAATTCGCGGCCATTTTGCAGGGCTTGAGCCAAATCTTGACCGATTTCTTTAAAGAGCTGAGAACCCTGTTCCTGCATGATCTGAAAAATCTGCGTCAGCTCCATTCCCTGTGAAATCATATTTCCCCATTCACGCGCGTAATAGGCCGTCAGATAAGTCTGGACAAAGATTCCCAGAAAGGGAATCCGCGCTAACATCGAAAAGACCCGCATCTTGGTACTTCTTTTGTAGAAAGTGAGAGCTAAAAGTAGAGACAGAGAGCAAACCGACACTAGTCCCAGAAAAATTTGTGGCAGGTTGCCGATGATTTGAGTGGCAATATTGCTACTGTCCAGTTGGGGAAGTAGATAGTTTCTCAACCCCAGCATGATTAGCAGGAGAAATCCCAGCAAAATCAGGGGATAGGTCGCCACTTCGATTAACTTCTTCTTGACCTTGGACAAATTATCCAGATATTCTTCTATCTTCCCCAGACTCAGGTGAAGATTTCCATGCACTTCAGCTAGAGATAACTGGGTCACAATAGCACTTGAAAAGCCCAAACTGTCCATCATTTCTGAGAATGATTTCCCCTGAGCCAAGCCTTGGTGCATCTGGGCCACATAGTCCTTTTCCAGCAAAGCACTTCTGCCCAAGAAAGAAATAATTTCCACCAAATGAAAGCCACTGGAGAAGAGGTTGTTAAACAAAGTGATGATTTTCTTCTGCTTAGCTGTAGCTAATTTTTTCCGTTTCAGCCTGAAGACTTGTGATATGTCCATCTTTAAGAAGCTGGTCAATCTGTTCATTCCAGCTAGTTGGCTGGTGTTCTTGATAGTCTTTGTTTGCAAAGTCAACGATTCCTCCTCCCCCGATTAATCTCTGGTAGCAGACTCCTTGCAGGACAACTGCTAGTTCCTCCTCCGTCACACCCAACTCCAGAAGGCGTTCATAAACACCTCGGATACTCTTGGCATGAATGGTTGAAAAAACTGTCGCCCCTGTCAAACTAGCTCTGACCACTGCACGCGCCGTCTCGCTATCCCGAATTTCACCAATAATCAAGAGGTCCGGACGATGCCGGAGAGACAGTTTGATGAGATTTTCATAGGTCAAGCCAATCGCCTCATTCAACTGTAACTGGAGCATGTCTTCCTGCTTGATTTCTACTGGGTCTTCGATAGACATAACTTGCTGCCCCTTAAAAAGTGACTTGGCCAATTCGTGCATCAAGGTCGTCTTGCCACTGCCGACCGGACCCGCAAAAAGGTAGAGGCCCCGTTGCCGGTACTGCTCACCCAGTTCGTTCATATCCTGAAACCAGAAATGCAGTTCCTGCTCCTCATCGTGCAACAAACGAATGACCAAACTCTCATGTCCCCGATAATCTCCTACGGTAGACAAACGCAGAGAAGACACCTTCTCCCCATGCTGATAGTCGCAAGAGCCCAGCTGACTACGTCTCTTCTCCCCTACGTTCATACCCGCTACAAACTTAAAATGACTAATCACAGCAGCTAAAACATCAAACTCATAGGAGTCAACGAGACACCGCTCGTCTCCAACCCGCATGTGAAGCTCGTAGGACTTTTCCTTGGGAATGAAATAGATATCCTGAGCCTTCTTTTCTTTCGCAGTAGCAATAATTTTTTGTGCAATTTCTTGTACCATACCGTCCCCCTTATCTAACTATTCGCAAAAAAATAAAAAAAAAAGCAACTTAAAAAGTTACTTTTTTATCTCCATTTCATACGGCAAGAACGGTGTTTTTCTTGACCTGTTTGTTTTTCGTAGCCTGGACGTAGCTTTTCATCGGGGATGACTTGCTCATCCTGTAAAAGTGCCAAAGAATGGTACTGCTGCAAATACTCATCACACTCATCACACCAGCGTTTATCAGCAGGATCCCAAAAGATAGTCATCAAATCACTCCGACTCTTATAAAGAGGATTCTTCTTTTCCAGCTCAAACCAGCATGATTTATAATATTTTAGAGCATCATAATACTTGTCAAAAGATTGACTCATGATGACATCTTCTTCCCAACCTTCTATGAACCACCACGGTTCAAAATCCCCATACATTTCTATAACACGATACATTCTTACTACTTCCTTTGTATCGTATATTATATCTAATTTTTTATTACAAGAAAAGGATTTTGCTTGCCTTTCCCTTTAGGAAGACTTCTTTAAATACCTTTTCAACCTATCATAAAAATAGGAGCCTTTTATTGACCCCTATTTTTATCTTCTTAGGCTTGATAACGTTTCACTCCGTCTAGATAGGTTGCTACCAATTCCAAATCTTTATCTAGTACGATAAAGTCGGCATCGTAACCTTCACGGATTTGACCACAGACATCATCGATGTGAACCGATTTTGCTGGGTTGAGGCTGGCCATCATGACAGCTTCATGTGGATTCGCAATGCCCCATTCGACCACATTCTTCAAACCGTCTTTGAGTTTGAGGATTGAACCTGCCAAATTGCCTGTCGATTTGAGGCGTGCAGTTCCATTAGCAACAACTACTGGGAATTCTCCCAACATGTAGTCACCGTCTTCCAAGCCACCAGCTGTCATACAGTCTGTGATAAGGGCAATATTTTCAGTTCCCTTTTGTTTGAGCAAGATATCACAGGCCTTTGGATCCACATGGTGACCGTCACAGATCAACTCTGCATAGGTATGTGGCAACTCATACATGGCTCCCACCATACCGAGCTCACGGTGAGTCAACCCACGCATCCCATTGTAGGCATGTACCCAAACACTCGCTCCAGCATCGACTGCTTTTTTAGCTTCATCAAAAGTCGCATTTGAGTGTCCAAGAGCAACAGTCACTCCTTCACCCGTAATTGTACGAACAAAGTCTTCTACACCTTCGCGTTCTGGCGCAAGGGCAATTTTATTGAGCAAGCCATTGGCTGCTTTTTGCCAAGCACGAAACTCATCCATACGAGGGTCTTTCATATAGGCAGGGTTTTGAGCCCCCTTGTATTTCTCTGTGAAATAAGGGCCTTCAAAATAGATCCCACGAATCTTGGCTCCACTTGCTTCCTGGTAGCGGGCACCGATATTTTCAGTTACTGCAAGCAACTGCTCATAAGAGGAAGTCAACGTCGTTGGCAAGAAGCTAGTGACACCCGTGCTAAGTAGACCTTCACTCATGGTATGAAGGGTTCCTTCGATGTTATTATCCATGACATCCACACCGCCAAATCCATGAATGTGGGTATCCACAAGTCCTGGGGCAATGTTATAACCTGTATAGTCAATCACCTCAGCTCCTTCAGGAATCTGTTCTACATGTTTTCCAAACTTGCCATCCACAAGTTCTAAGTAACCGCCACGACGAACTCCGTGTGGGTAGAAAAACTGATCCGCTTTAATATAATTAGGCATAATGATAACCTCCTTGATAGATTGATTCTAGAATTTATTATGTCAATTACATTATAAACCTTTCTTTTTCATTTGTAAATGGTATAGACCTATTTTCTAGAGATATTTTAAAAGAGCTGGATTTCTCCAACTCTTTAATTTTATTTTGATTTTACAGGCAGTTCTTGAGCAGCCTTAACAGCAGCTGCAATCGTTTCTGCGTATAGCTTAGCACCTTCTTCGAGCTTGCTATTGTCATTCCCAAAGTGGACTTGGTCGGTTCCAGCCCAGATTTCAGGGTGTTCCTTAGCAACCTTATTCCAGTCAGCTATGCTCACGTAAGGATTCTTTTCAGCTAATTCCCGTGCATAAGCCGCATACTGCTCCACTGATGTGTAAGTGTCCTTGCTCTTGTCTCCCTCATAAGGTGTCACCAGTATCAGATGGTGTCCTTTCGGTAGATTGTTCACGATGCTGTCCAAATCATTCTTATAGCCTTCAGGATTATTGACTCCCGTTGCAATGACAACTGTTTTTAGCAGCGCCTTGTTCTGGCTATTATTGAGCATGATGTCATTGGCTTGCTTGGTCGTTCGACTAACCTGGGCATTGATATTTGCTTCAGGAAGTGCCTCTTGTAAGGCAGTATTGGCACGCAAGGCTACCGAATCTCCTATTAGGCTTGTTCCCTCAGAAATTCCTAGACGACTCAGTTCAGCTTGTTCAGCAAGAGTCTTGGTTTGTCCTATATTGGTCTGGGCTTGTTTGAAACCATTGACCATCAAGTCTGTCTCAAAAGCTCCAACTTGAGGAGCCACAACTATGATAATCAAGCTAATCAAGGTAAGAATGACTGCAGCACCAGCACTAATTAGTTTAATATGAGGCAATCGACTAATCTTCCGTATTAAAGGATTGGATTTACCGGCAATCAATGGCTCAATAATATAGAAGGATAGGATAGCAAAGAAATAAGAAAAGATGATCGTCAGAATAACAGCAGGCAGATTACTCATCAACTGAGAAAAGATAATATAAAAAGGCCAGTGGAAGAGATAAACCGCGTAGCTGGTATCCGCTAAAAATGTAATGATCCGAGGTTCTTGTATCTCAGGCGTTTTCTCATGCAAGACACGCGCAGCAAAAATCATAGCCACTGCCGCTAAACTTGCTAGCAAGAAGCCAAATAAGTACGCAAACAGGTAGGTGAACTTGACAAAGAAAGTCAAGAGCACTAACACCAAAAGCCCCGCAATAAACACCAGTAGATTTTGACGAAGGTCCCACATCCGGTCAAACTGCTTGACTAAATCGCTCGTCTGACGAACCCCCACAACTGTCGCCAAAATGCTTCCTAAAAAGAAGGGATAGACATGGGTTAAACTTGAAAAGTAGACAGATGAATAGGAACTCGCCATTAGACTACCAATAAACATGGAGAAAAAGCTAATGATAAAAGCTCCAGCAGAAAGAAGAAAGACCATCCCTCTCAATTGGCTACTAGATTTTGAACGTTTCGATAAGAACCAAACCGCTAAGCCCCAAAGGATGTAGTAGTGAACCTCAACAGCTAGACTCCAGTTGTGAACAAAGAGATGCGGAATGAACTGGGATTCGTAACTTCCTCCTGTTAACATTTCGTAGAAGTTGGTCATAAAACCGAGAACTCCAGCTATCTGGCCACCAATTCCAGCAACATAGTCTTGACGAACCAAGAAAGTAAAAGGCATGGTCACCAAAACCATCAGCACCACAGGTGGCACGATGCGGTAAAACCGTCTCTTAAAAAAGCCCAGCAAATCGATCTGGCGTGCCTTCCCAAATTCTTCTAAAAGGAGGGAAGTGATCAAGAATCCTGAAAAAGTGAAAAAGACATCTACCCCAAAGAATCCTCCAGGAAAGATCGTTTGAAAGAAGTGGTACAAAAGCACCAAAAGTAAACCTGTAATCCTAATCAAGGAAAACCATTTAATACGCATACGAGTCTATTCTCCATTAAATTAGGAAGCAAAACACCACCTAATTTCCATTCCATTATACTCCCTATTCTATCAAAAAAATAGGAAAAATCCTAAGAGAAAACTTAGGATTTTGGCATTCTATTTTTACACTTTAAAAATTGCGCCCTGACTTGTTGTAGCCATATTTTTCTACAAAATACTCACGGAATTCCAAGAGATTGTCATCCATGATGGCTTGACGCACTTGCTTCATCAGGTTAAGCAAGAAGTAGAGATTATGGTAGCTAGTCAAGCGGATACCAAAGGTTTCATCAGCCTTGAGCAGGTGACGAAGGTAGGCGCGTGTGTAGTTCTTACATGTGTAGCAATCACACTCAGGATCCAGTGGCGTAAAGTCCTCAGCGAATTGAGCATTTTTGACAACCAAACGTCCCTGACTAGTCATACAAGTTCCATTACGAGCGATACGAGTCGGCAAGACACAGTCAAACATATCCACACCACGAATGACTCCATCAATCAAGCTATCTGGCGCTCCCACACCCATCAAATAGCGAGGTTTGTTTTCAGGAAGAAGTTGGGTTGTGAAGTCCAAGACCGCATTCATCTCTTCGTGGGTTTCTCCCACTGCCAAACCACCGATAGAGTAGCCTGGGAAATCCATGCTGACAAGGTCGTGAGCTGACTGACGACGAAGATCTTCAAATCCTGCCCCCTGCACAATTCCAAACAAACCTTGATTCTGTGGACGACGGTGAGCCTTCAAACCACGCTCAGCCCAACGACTGGTACGCTCGATGGATTTCTTAACGTAGTCGTATGGTTGGTAAAACTGAGGACATTCATCAAAAGACATCATGATGTCTGAGCCTAGATTATTCTGAATAGAGATGGCTTTCTCCGGTGATAGGAACATCTTGGAACCATTGAGATGGTTTTTAAAAGTTACCCCTTCTTCGGTGATATTTCGGCTATCTGCTAGGGAATAAACCTGGAAACCACCACTATCCGTCAAAATTGGCTGGTCCCAATTCATGAACTTGTGGAGACCGCCTGCGCGTGCGATGAGTTCATCTCCAGGACGAAGCCAGAGATGATAAGTATTAGATAGGATAATCCCTGATCCCATCTCCTTTAACTCTTCAGGTGACTGGGTTTTAACAGTGGCTTGGGTCCCAACTGGCATAAACATAGGTGTCGGGAAGGTACCGTGTGGGGTGATGATTTCTCCTAGACGAGCTCCTGTGTGTTTTTCTTTCTTAATCAAACGGTATTTGATTGGTGAATCTGACATTTTCTACCTCCGAAGCTGGGAAAGACAGTCCCAGTTCATACTTTGTGCCCAAAGGCATACTGTATGATTTTATCAAAAAAACCAGGAACTGTCACGAACTATGGTATAATGAAAGAATGAAATACCCAAAAATTGATTTAAAAACCATTCGTCTGCAGACGAGGCAGTTTCAGGCTGAAAATCCCCGCCTCTTTCTGGTTTACCTCCTTCCTAGTATGCTGGTCATCTTGTCAGGCTTTCTCAACCCCTTGGCTCGTCTCCAAGAAAGTGTTTTAGAGCAATCCTTTTTCAGCATGCTGGCACAAGTGCTCCAAACCTATCTCTTCCCGCTAGTTGTTTCTTTTGTGAGCACGATTTTTCTAGCAGGTGCTGCCTTCGCGACACTCCGACTTCTCAAGGATCCTGATACAGAACTCTCAGTAAAATCAAGCTTGGCTCTCTTTGCTGAAGAGCGCTTCTCGCAAACCTTCCTAACCCTGCTCCTCAAACGTTTCTACCTCTTTTTATGGAGCATTCCAAACTTAGTAGGCGTTTATCTTCTCTTTTATAGCAATCTCTTGGCTCGGAGATTTGTCGCCCTACATCCTGAATTTCCAAAATTAGACCTCTCATCAGTTGAAACCGAGCAATTCCTTATGACCTTTGGCCTCTACTTTTTCGCGAGTCTCATCTTGATGATTGTGGGCAATATCCTCTATATCCCGCAACATTATGCTTACTCGCAGGTAGAATTCCTTCTCTGCGACACTCTGGATTTAGGACAGGCTAAACCCCGCCAAATCCTTAAAACCAGCCGTTTCTTGATGAAAGGTTACAAACTCCAGCGCTTTGTCCTCGACCTACAACTACTCCCTTGGTACTTCCTCAACTGGCTCACTTTTGGAATTGCTAGTTTTTCAATCCTTCCCTATATCCAAAACAATCACATCTTCTTTTACAGAGCCCTACTAGCCCGTAAACGTCGAAATGGATAAGAGCATACAAAAACCAGCGTCGTTCAGGACGCTGGTTTTCTTATTTCAAAAGTAACACACTCAGCAGAGTCAAAATAGCAGGCCCACCTTGCTTCAGAATAATCTTCTTGTCTGCTGTCAGAGAACCGTAGGTCGCTGCACCAAGCACAAATAAAACAAAGATGGTCACAATTTCCAAGCTTTGCGAAAAATAAATCCCGTACAAGAGAAAGACACCTATCAAAGCATTATAAATTCCTTGATTTTTAAATAATGAACTCACTGAAGGACGAGCCAGTTCTTCCTTATCCACATTAAACACTCGACTAGTAGTATCTGATTGCGTAGCCACACTTTCCAAATAAAAAATGTAAAAATGCTCCAAAGCAACGATAGTTGCTAAAATAATTGTAAAAATAGACATATTCTTCTCCTTAAATTTCTATCTCTTCTAAGCCAGATATCAACTTTTCTAACAAGCGACTGAACTCTTCTCGCTCTCCTTTTGTAAGTACACTCTCCATCTGATTTTTTACGTTTATATGTTGTTGAGGAGAGTTGGTTACTAGTTGTTCTCTCGCAAAGTCTGTGACTTCCACCAAAACCTCCCTCTGGTTTTCAGGATTCCGACGTCGATTAACCAAACCTCCCTTTTCCAAAATTTTAAAGTGCCGTGTCAAGGCAGCCTGATCAATCTTCAATCTAGCCTGAACTGCTATTTGATTACACAGAGACTGATCGATTAAGAAACATAAGATTTGATAACGAGTCAGACTAATTCCCAATTGGCGTTCAAATAGTTGTGTCATAGACTGATCTGCTAATCGTAGTTGATACAGTAAATCATGGATTGCTACCATAAATCCTTCTCCCTTAAAGTTGATTCATCAACGATTGACTTATCAAGTATAATATAAGGCAAAAGATAAATCAAGTAATATGCTTACATTCTCTTGAAATATTACTCACTTCCTCATATTTATCCCTTTTATCCTGAAGGAATGATACACAAAAAAGAAGCGGGAACTCAATCAGTTCCCAACTTCCATTTTAATGATTAGTTCATTGAAACGTGAACGTGGTCATAGTGGTTTTCGGTTACGCTACCACGGTCTGGCATTGGATTCCAAGTGTAGGCTGGTCCATATTTACTATCATATGGAGCGTAGAAACGTTGCTTCCAGATGATGTAGTTGATACCACGGCTAGCCATATTTTTGACTGCATATTCCGCGATTTGATCACCAAGTGCTGAACTCACTGGGACCATAAAGTCAATGGCCAAACCTTTACCATGGTCCCCACTGTCACCAGGACGGTAGCCACTAAAGGATGTGATGCCAAACAAGTTGGCGATCTCTTCCTTAAAGGCTGCAGTTTGTGGTTGAAGACCAGCATTCTCAGACTTAGCTACAGCAAGTCCTGCATAGTCAGGAGCCGCTGGAGCTGAATAAGTTCTTGAAGGGGTTTGGCTTTGCTCTGCCTGATAAGTCGAAGTTGCAGTGTCAGAAGTTGCTGTTGATGCTGCTGTTTCTTCTGTTGTACTTGTTCCTGTTGTATCAGCAGGTGTTTCTGTTGCTGGAGCAGCTGCTACTGGGGTTTCTGCTGGAGTCGCTGCTTGTGGTGCTTCTTCAACTGGACTAGTTGTTTCTGCTACTGGTGCTTCCGCTGGAGTCGTTTCAGCTGTTTCTTCAGCTACAGATGTTTCTGTAGATGGTGTCTCTTCAGCAACTGTCGCTGTCTCAGAAACTTCTGAACTTGGCGCTACTTCTGCTGGTTTTTCAGTCTCTGTTGCAGTTGGAGCTTCCTCAATTGGTTGAGAAAGGTCTTCTACTTGAACTGTTTGTTCATCAACTGTCACTTGATTCGTCGTCAAATCAGCTGTCGCAGTCGTCACTTCTTCACTAGCATCTGCTTGAGGAGTTTGGATTTCAACTTCCGTTACCTCTTCTGCCTCATTGACAGTTGTAGTGAGAACAGTATCTGGGAAAATCAAGTCCATATTGGTGATTTTGTTCAAATTAGCAAGAACCGTCACATCTACTCCCAAAGCTTCTGCAATCGTGCTCAGGGTATCACCATACTGAACTGTATAGCTGTTTTTGTTCTCGTTTTTCGTCACATCATTTTGGATTTGCTCAACGCTACGTGCTGTCCAAGAGATTTCTTGAGCTTTCGCTCCTAATGTGGGAGCAAGAGACAAGGCTACTGTTGAGGCTAAAATAATTCTTTTCTTCATTCGTTCATATTCCTTTCAAATGAGTACCTGTCTATCATAACACAAAAAAAGCAGAAAAAAAGCCCTTTCGGGCCTATTTAACAGAACTGTCTATTCCTTGTAACAAACTCGATTACTTGAAATAGTTTGTTAGGTTTCTGTCACAAAACTGACACAATCTTCTCATCCCTAATCCTCAAAAATATGAGGGATATCTGCCAGTGCTTGAATCCTGTGATTGCCTTCAAAAGAAGACCCTAAAAAGTTGATGCTTTGAAAGCCACTATTCTGGGCAAATTCCACATCCAAAGTCCGGTCTCCTATATAATAGGTGTTATCAGGATCTAGCTGATACTTGTCTAGCAGATAGTTAGCCACTTCTGGATTAGGCTTGCGCGCAAAGCCACTCTGACTGGTTAAAATCTCTGTGAAATAGCATTCCAACCCCAAGTCTCTGAGAATGGCAAAAGCATTGTCCCCCTTATGAGTATAGACAAACTGCTGAATCCCTGCTTCCTCTGCCCAAGCTAGCACTTCACGCGCACCTGGCATCAAAACTACCTGAGTATTCTTCTCAGCCAGGCTCTGGGCACGTACCTGATTGAGCACTTTCGCATCCAGGTTTCTCTCTTCTGCCACCTGCTCCAGCAAATCCTGCACAGAGTACCTGAGGATAAACTCTCTCACTTTCTCCTTATTATAAGGAATAGAAAACTGAGCAAAGGTCTCCTCAATCCCTGACAAAATCGCTTCGTAAGAGTCCAATAAAGTCCCGTCCAAATCCCAAATAAAGGCTATTTTTTGCATCTCCTATCCTTTCAAACTCATATAACGCTGGTAACGGTAGCGTAGAAATAACCATCGAAAACCATTATCCAAGAGAGTCCCTGCCCAAATACCAGGTAAGCCCCAACCAAGAACAAGCCCCATAAGATAGGCTGTCCCAATGCGGATACACCACATCCCAATACTTGTCGCATAAAAGGGGAGGCGAGCATTTCCCAATCCCTGCCACACTGCCGTATATATAACTGTCCCTGTCGCCATGGGGGTTCCTAGTAGAGAAAACAGTGCCACCAAAACGCTCGCTTCGACTGCTACAGGGTCGGTCGTATAGAGATGAGTCAATGGTGTCCCCAAGGCATAGATACTGAGAGTTAAGGGCAGCATGAGAAGCAGGGAAAGCCAAAAGGTTTGCTTGTTCAAATCATCTACTCTTTCCCAGTTATCCTCTCCAACTGCTCGAGCTACCTGCATGACCGTCGCCGTAGCGACGCCAAAGGCAGGCATATAGTTAAACTGGGTCAAGACTTCTCCGACTGCATTCCCCGCTACTGCCTCCGTCCCAAAAGAAACAACCAAGGCAATGATTACTACATCTCCAGCTCGCATCATGAGACGTTCTCCTGCCGCTGGCAAAGCCAAAGTCAATAGTTCCTTATCTAAACCAAAAGTCGGTTTCTCAAAAGGCAGCTTTAATTGCGACCACAGAATCACAAGACCGACTAATCGAGACAAGATAGTCCCCCAAGCAACACCCGCTATGCCCATATCAAGGACAAAAATAGCTAGACTTGAAAAAAGAATATTCAAGGCATTGGATAAAAGACTAACATAGAGAGGCAGACGCGGATTATGCGTTGCACGAATCAAGGCCCCAAAACTGGTCATCAAGCCCAAAAGAACAATCGAACCACCCACTAAAGAAAGGTAGAGCCCACCACTCTCAGCAACCTCCTTCTCAGTTCCCAAAAGTCCTATCATCTCTTGCCCAGCAAAGAGCGATAAGGCGCCTAAAAGTGCACTCAGCAATAGGGTTATCTTGAGAGCCTCTGTCACGTGATAAGCCAACTTGGACTGATCTTTCTGCCCCAAACTTTTTGAAATAACGCTGGAAATAGCAGCTCCTAGAGCGATAAAAATCGCCTGGTAAATGGTGATAATATTGCCAGCAACTGAAACACCTGAAATGGCGATTAAGCCCAAGTGAGCAACCAAGTAACTGTCCACCATTCCCATGAGCATCTGCAAAAGGTTTTCACCCATAGCTGGCAATGCAATATTAAGAATGTCTTTATTTTTCTTAAACAATCTCTCCTCCTGATGAAAAGAAACTCAGTTGGTTTCCCAACCGAGTTTACTCCCTCTGTCTTAAAGTCCTAGATAAGCCTCAACCGCTACTTGCATGTCAGCAGCTGCCACTGTTGTTTTATGACGAACCGGAGCTGTTTCAAGGCCATCAACCGCTGGTGGCACTGCCACTCCTGAAATGTCATGCAATTGAGCCAAGGCTTCAAAGTCTGTCAAGCCTTCTTTTCCTGTTACCGCTTCTACTGCAACCACTGGGAACTTGTAAGGACTAGCTGTTGAAGCAATCACTGTCTTAGTCGCATCGCCAGTAGCCGCTTGGTATTTTCTATAAACTGCTGAAGCAACCGCCGTATGTGGATCCTCGATATAGGCGTCTGTTTGATAAACACGTTTAATTTCTGCTGCGGTTTCTTCCTCCGTCGCATATTCAGCTACAAAGAGATCCAGAATCGCTGCATCAAAGTCTGTCAACTCATATTGTCCTTGTGTACTCAAGGCATTCATGAGTTCAGCAGTCTTAACCGCATCATTCCCCAAAAGATGGAAAATCAAACGCTCCAAGTTTGAAGATACTAAGATATCCATAGATGGGCTAGTCGTTACTTTAAACTCACGTTTCTTATCGTAAACACGTGTTTTAAAGAAGTCAGTTAAAACATTATTGTCATTTGAAGCACAGATCAATTTGCCAACTGGCAGACCGATTTGTTTAGCATAAAAGGCAGCCAAGATATTTCCAAAGTTTCCTGTTGGTACTGTGAAGTTGACCTTTTCACCAGCTACAATCTCACCAGACTTGACCAACTGAGCGTAGGCATAAACATAATAAACAATCTGTGGTACCAAACGACCAATGTTCATAGAGTTAGCTGATGAAAATTGCAGTTTATTGGCAGCCAACTTTTCACGAAGAGCTACATCGTTAAACATATGTTTCACATTTGTTTGCGCATCATCAAAGTTTCCATCAATAGCGATAACATGAGTATTGTCGCCAGTCTGAGTAGTCATTTGCAACTCTTGTACCTTGCTGACACCATCCTTTGGATAAAAGACGATGATCTCAGTACCAGGCACATCGGCAAACCCCGCCATAGCAGCTTTTCCAGTATCACCAGATGTCGCTGTCAAAATGACAATCTTGTTCTCTAAACCATGCTTTTTAGCGGCTGTCGTCATAAAGTATGGCAAGATAGACAAGGCCATATCCTTAAAGGCAATCGTTGAACCATGGAACAATTCCAAGTTGTATTGCCCATCCAGTTTCACCAATGGCGCAATAGCTGGAGTATCAAACTTGCTATCGTAGGCATTGTTGATACAGTAGTCCAACTCCTCAGCCGTAAAGTCATCTAAAAATGCTGATAAAACTAATTTAGCCACTTCTTGGTAAGAAGCATCTTTTAATGTGTCAAAGTCCAAATCCACCTTTGGATAAGTAAGTGGTGTAAACAGACCACCATCCGTCGCCAAACCTTGCAAAATAGCTTGGCTGGCAGTTACTGTATTATTGGCATCACGCGTTGATTGATAAACTAATGTCATGAATCTCTATCCTTTATCTATAGTCTCTTCCATTATATCATGATTTTTCAGAAAATTCTCCCTTTATAAGAGAAATTATAATCCCAATTCTTTCTTCAAAGGCTCTAAATAAACCATTTCTTGCTTATCTCTTTTCTGCAGCCCCTCCTCAGCAAGGGTGAGTAAGTCTTTAGAAAACTCGAGAACCGCAGCTTCTTCCTGAACTGTAAGTTTTTTCTTAGAAAATTGTCGTCTTAAAAGCTTATAATCACGACCAGCTGTGGTAAAAAATGGTGCAGATTGCAAGTAAGCTTCTAACTTGTCTAAATGAACCAACAAGCCCAAGTGAAAGGCAGCAGAAGCAAAAGTCCTATCAAGCGGCTGAGTACACACACTGCGAAACTCAACTGTTCCTCGAGTCGTTAAGTCTTGGTACTGGTAACTACGATGAGTTTGGAAATCTTCCTCCTGAGGATGAATTAACACCTCATCCCCATTAAGGGCAAATGCTTGGATTTCAGGTGTAGCCAAATAGTCCCTAGCCTGAATCGGATAAAAATAATAGGTCTGCCCATCACGCTCCGCAGTAAAAATCGCAGAATGATTTAGATAGTCAAAAAAATCATCCTCATCTTTAAATAGTCTAGTATTAACACCTACATTCTCTGGATAGATACCATGCATGGATTCTTCCCAAAAAATATCTCTCGAAATTTTGGTATCCCAATCTGCCCCTGAAAACTCAGAATTGGCAAACAAATAAGCTTTGGCAGCTTCAATTTGAGTAAAAGCATTGATAACACGCAGGTAGTTGGACCTTGAAACGTCTAGTTGAACCTGACTTCCACAGATAAAGGCACCATACTCAGGGAAATGATGTAAATCTGATTTAGTAACATTTCTACTCAAATTCAGATAATCCATCAACATCTGATAGCGGGGATAAGCCACTGGACAATTCTCATTTTTATCCCAGTTGGGATGAATGCCGCAGCCAACAATAGCATGATTAGCTTCACCCAACTTATTCTGAATCGTAGCCATATAGAAGTTAAAGCGTTCTTCCACCTCTTGGATAGATTCGGCCTTTCCGAATGCAAACTCAATCGTCGTATAAGCAACCTCAAATAAGATCGTATCTTGGCTGACTGGATCAAGTAACTGAATTGGATTCCCAAAATCATCCACTTTTTCGATAGAAAAACCCAGTACTGATGGTAAATACCGAAAGAGAGCCTTAACAACTTCACCATTTGTAGCTTTACCCTCTAAATTTACAATAGGATATTCTAACTCAATTCCAATAAATAAATCTGGGTGCTCTTTTATATTCTTTGAGTAACGTTTCTTTAGTAATTCAACAGACCGAGACATTAATCACCAAACTCTTTCATAATCAAAATAAATTGTGAATAAGTAATATTATACCAAAAATACACTAAAAATGATTAGAATAAGAAGAAAAAGATCATTCATCAGTTATCTATACTTAAAGAAAAAATATCAAAATCTTCACTAAATCAAAAAACAAGGCTCGAAAACCTTGTCTTTATTACTATACCGGCGGCCGGGGTCGAACCGGCACGTCCTTGCGGACACTGGATTTTGAGTTCCATAACTACATTATTTAAATTTTACAACCTTGATTTAATAGGGTTTTAAGCCTTTTGAATCTTGCAAAATAGACTCATTTTTCAAATTTTTGTAACTTTTTGGTAACCCCGTTAAAGACACGGACTCATGCCCCAGATAAAGATAATTCAAATTAGATTACGTCTATCTATTTACTTACCTTTTATTTACTTTAATTCCTTTATCTCTTTTAGAATACTAAAAATATAGAAACTAAATAGAACTATATCTAGGAAATCAAACAAAAAGAAGCTTCTTTCCCCTAACAAGGAGGATATGGAACGTTATGTAGTTATCTTGTTTAAAGATTATAATTTCGTAAGTCGTTCTACCACACTCAACTTCCTCATAGTCATCCGAATTCCAAATTTCTTTTCAAGATAATTTGTGTTTAAACGTTTTTTTCGAGCATCACGTGGTAAATATAGGTAACAGCACTCGTGACCACCATAGAACTCTTCATCTCCAAAATTCTCTCTACTAAGTTCTGTTAGAGTACTTTCGGGAATCTCTTCGTTAGTAAAAACTAGATGAATACGAGAACTATCATAAGTATTATCAAATGGGTTTTCTTGAATAGCAATCTCTAATTGATTAATTTCTTTGATAATTATTGATAAATCAGCTCCAATTTTATCCAAAATCGTATCATGAACTAACTTTCTGATTTCTTCGTCAGATAACTCTGATTCTAACAGTATATTCCCACTCTGAATATATGTTTGAACATTTAAAAAACCAACTTCTGTTAGGATTTCTACTAAATAAGACATTTTGGGAATTCTATTGGTACCTGTTGGTGTTACTCCGCGAAGGAGAATAATCTTTTTCATACTAATGTCCTTGTGCATCTTTTTCTAAAGAGTTCATCATTTCAAAATAATAATGAGCATCCCCCGTTGAAAAATAATTAAACCATGCTTCTACTGTAGATTTTGAATATAGGCCTAACTCCTCGACAATGAGCTTAGTCCATGATAAAGATCCGGCTGAGCTAGCGGTAATAAGCTTTCCATCTTGAACTGCAATCTCATCTTTATAATAATCCTGCCCTCGATAATGTTGGCTCATCTGGGTTAAAAAGAATGAAGCATTACTTGTATGATATCGATTATCTAAAATTCCTTTTTCAGCTAATCCCAAAGTAGCGCCACAAATAGCTCCAACTAAAATATTTTCTTGCAATAGTTTAGAGGCTACTTCTAAAACATCATCTTGCTCATTATCCAACCAAGTATCACCTCCAATAAGCACTAGCGCAGCTGCATTTGCAGTATCTAAATCATATAGATTAACATCTGGAACAATTGTCATGCCTCCAGCAGTTTTTATAGACTTTTTCCCTTTAGAAACTGTTACTAATTTTACTTTAGCTTCTCCTAACATTGACTGTAAGCTTAGCGCCTGCATTAAATAGCCGTGTTCGAAATCAGCCATAGTATCTTGAATATACATATAAATATTTTTCATCATTCTTACTCCTCTTTGATAAATGATCGAACTATTAATTGTTTTTATTGTATCATATTTTATGTTTCGCTGTAATACCAATATTTTTTACTTCATCAGTAAAATAGCGATTTTTAGACATTAAACAACCTACGGAGGCTCACCGTAGGTTTGTATTTATGTTATCAACTTATGCAACGTTTCAACCACTTGTCCTCAATACCACTGTGCTCCCGTTTAAAAGCAGAGTCAAGGATAATGACAAATAGTACCAACATCTAGAATGAATTTAGAAACTAAAAACAAATCATCAATCTGCATTAAAATAATCATAAACCTCTTTAAAAAGGGTATGCAATATTTCTTGCTCCTCTTCATCTAAATTATATTTAGAGACTAGCTCGTCCATATAGTCAAATGCAGTGAAATGATTTTTTATCCCATGCATGACAATAGCAAACTTCAGATCATTTAGATCTGTTTTATTAAACTCTTTTAATTTTTTCAAATCAATTTTAGTGATTGGATGCGGGACAACATCTAGAGTACTGTAAGTCGTTTTTCCTAATAAATAGTCGGTCGTGGTATCAAATAATTTTGCTAATTTGACAACCGCTTCTAAATTAGGCTCTAAAGTTCCGTTTTCCCAACGAGAATAAGTACCTTGTTGTACATCAATCATCTCAGAAACTTGTACCTGTGTTAACTTCTTACTCTTTCTCAGTTCCTTAAGACGATCTCCAAAAGAATTATTACTAAACATTGTATCCTCTTTAATATTCGATTCTGTATATTTTAGCTTGACAAAATATTCTAAACGGTATAAAATAGAATTATTCCATAAGGAATATTTATTTTGAGATTAAATATTCCATTGAGAATATTATATCATAAAAGGAGGTAAAAGCGTATGTAACTAATAGTTCGATTTAAAAAATTTTAATAAAGGAGGTAAGATTCGACAAAATAAAAAAATCTTGAAACAAATGTGCCATTCGTTCCAAGATCAAAACATATTATGTAACAATTATACCACAGAAAAGTCCTCAGTTGCACAAGAAAATTTCGGAGGTTTCACAAAAAGATGACCAATAAAGAGTTAGTCAATCAAATTTCTGGCCTAAACTCTACCTCTACTCTTAAAAATTGGATTCAACTGATTAAAGAGATAAGTGGCAAGGAATTTAAAAAAATTAAAATTCCTATCAGTAGAAATCCAAGAACTCGCCAATTAAGTTATACAGTTGCCTATGACTTTACAGACGAAGACCTTAGACAATTTCAAAAGTTAGCTAACCTAAAACTTGAAATAGGTCTAAAAGAGGCTATACAAGCCGTATTTGGGAGCCTAGCAGACAATGAGCAAGAATCCCTAAACCAAGTAATAGATGAGCTCTACGATGAACTGAGTGCGTTAAAACAGGAATTTAAGCGAGAAATACGACTGATAAAAAATGAGAATGCCAGTCTAAAAAAGAAAATCCAAGATATTGAAGAGTCGATGCAAACCGGCTTACTAGGGTTTGTTAACAAGAGGTCAAAAAATAGGTTCGGCTAATAGCGAGTTTTCGGCTGAGCCAGGAGGCAGAAAGCCAAAAATGAGCGTAGATGCGGACGGACCATTTTTGACCGATAGGGTGTGTAGTAACACCACCCTCTGCAAGTTAGGTGTACCATCGAAAGAATTCAGTATTTCCAAGGGTTTCGGAGATTTTAAGGGTGCAAAATTAGGCAAAAAGTTGAATCAAAACCTATGGCAAAAAATGAACATTTACGTTCTGTATTTGACTGGATTCAAATTCAGTTTGATAAGACTGAATTTTCGCCAAGAGAAATAATTGAAGACATTCTATTTCTTGACTATGACCTATTTATTGAGAATAAAGGGAGCCTTAAATACTATAACTATGATAGCCAGCTTCATCATGGGAATATCCGTATCTACTATGGAGCGAAAGAGTCGTCCTACATGCTTGTCATGTCAGGACAGGCACTCGAGTTCTTTAGAGATATGGTATTAGATCCAAATAGTCTGTCCGAAAGACAGTTTCTGAACAACCTCTACTACAATTACAATCAGTTTTCAGTAAGACGAATTGATATTGCAATAGATGATTTTAATGAAACACCCTATTTCACTCCTAATCAGCTTCTAAAGATTTGTCAGAAGAAACGCTTTATATATGGAAAAAGCACCTACTACAATACCTACGGAGATGAAGCAATCGGTCAGACCTTATATTTGAGAAAACCCAATGATGATGAAAGACTTAGGATTTACGATAAACGCTTAGAACGAGCTGAGAAGCTCGGTATCAGCAAGCGGTATATAGAAAATTGGATAAGAACGGAGTTAGAACTTAGGAAAGAAAAAGCTCACTACTTCATTCAAGAATGGTTGCATTCAGAAATAGATCTTCTCAACTTTACCAAGGGATATCTCAAAGAAAAAGTGAGGTTCTATAGTGATAGTCACTTCTCAAAACCTTTGAGATCTTGGGAAAAGTTTTTAGGTCACTCAAAACCTGTCTCTATCATTATTTCAAAACCAAAAACAGAACTCGAACAAAAATTAGAATGGTTTACCTATAAAGGTTCTGGAGCTATTCTAAAAGCGTATAAATTTCTATACGACAATAACTTACTGCATGAGTATGAGAAAGCTAACTATCTCGCACTCAACAATATGGAATATCCACCAGATTTAGCAAGTGGATTAATAGAAAGGGCAATTCTCTTTAAAAGAGAAGATTTGATCCCCACAATCAAAGAAAATATCAAAAGGAGAAATTAATTATGGCAAAAATGCTTTCACAAAATGACTGGAATTTTAATAACATTGGAACAAAATTTGAATTGGATGAAGTCATTCCAAAATTTGAAACAGAAGTCCGAGCAGATGCAAACGGAGAAATTATCAAAAACCGAGATGGTAGCGAAAGACGTTTTAATACCGATAAAATCATTGGTTGGAAATACAATGTAACAATCAAGGATGGACAATTCAAAAAGAAATCAACCCAAGTCTCAGTAGACAATCCAGATGCCTTGGTTGATAATGACTATATCCAAGCAATGGATGAAGTACCAGTTACATTTGACAATTTACAAGCTACTATGATTAGTTCAACGATGTATTACAAGGCGGATGCAATCCATTTAGTAGATGTAAAACAAAAATAAGTATAAGACAAGGGGAGTTAATCCTCCCCTTACTTAATCTAATTAGAAAAGGAGATCACATGATTAAAACTGTAACAAAAGATGACCTTATCGAACTTGGCTTTGCTCCAGGAACTGCAAGAAAGATTATCCATACCGGCAAGGTACTATTAGTGAATCGTGGTTTTAACATCTACGATAACAAGCGAATTGGTACAATTCCAGCTAGTGTCGCCGAAGAGCTATTAGGGATTGAACTCCAGAAAGAAGCATAATGAATGACTATTCGTAAAACTAGAAATGGTAAATGGACAGTTGATGTTTCTAATGGTTTTCACCCAGTCACACAAAAAAGAATACGTATCATTCGAAAAGGATTAAAATCTAAAAAGGAAGCCTTAGAACTGGAACAACATATTCGCGTTGTAGAATTAAAAGAAAGACAATTTGACTTTGTAGTGACAACAGATATGTTATTCGACTTGCTTGAAGAAGATGATTTGAAAAATGGCAGAAAAATAAGCTATACAAGTACACAAAGAAACAATTATGAGCGTCATATTAAACCATACTTTAAAAACACAAATTTAAATAAATTAACGTATGACCATATATTCGAATTTCGTGAATACCTAAAAACAAAGCCTAAAAAGCAAAATGAAAATGAAACATTAACTAATAATACAATTAATAAAATTCTAATACTACTTAAAAAGATATTTGATACTGGTATAAGAAAATCCCTCATCGATCAAAATCCTGTTGAGAATCTAAGAAAATTACCAATTAGTAAGCCTTATATTAAATTTTGGAGTATAGAAGAATTCACCAGATTTAGAGAGCTTATCCGAGAGGAAGAAATAAGTTATGATCTGTTTTTCGTAATTGCATTCTTTACTGGTATGAGAATGGGAGAGATACTTGCATTAAACTGGAATGATATTAATTTCTTGACAAATACAATTTACGTTACCAAAACGGTATACTTTGTCAATAATACCAGCTACATTAATACAACAAAAACACGATCAGGAACAAGAAATATAACAATCAATCAGAAATTAGCAGAAATGCTAAAAGATTGGAAAGTGAAACAAAAAGAAAAACTTGAGGAATTTACAAAAAATACTGATGAACTCCAAATCATACAAAGTACCCCAATAACAATTACTAAAAATATGATCGATAAGAAGTTCAAGCAAATACTAGAAAGGGATAAAGATTTAAAGAAAATAAGAATTCATGATTTGAGGCACTCACATGCATCATTACTTATAAATCAAGGAGAAGATTATCTCGTTGTTAAAGAAAGATTAGGTCATGCATCTATAACTACAACAATAGATACATATTCTCATTTATACCCAAGCAAGCAGAAAAAATTAGCTAATAAACTTGACGATTTATTTTAAAATGGAAAAAATTGGTAACTCAACATACAAAAGAGAAAAAAAGACAAGGTCCGAAAACCTTGTCTTTTCTACTATACCGGCGGCCGGGGTCGAACCGGCACGTCCTTGCGGACACTGGATTTTGAGTCCAGCGCGTCTGCCAATTCCGCCACGCCGGCAAATAGTAACTGGGGTAGCTGGATTCGAACCAACGCATGAGGGAGTCAAAGTCCCTTGCCTTACCGCTTGGCTATACCCCAATAATATAAAATAGGCGAGTGATGGGGATCGAACCCACGCATGCCAGAGCCACAATCTGGTGTGTTAACCACTTCACCACACCCGCCATAATCATATTAACACGGGCAGTAGGAATTGAACCCACACTGAAGGTTTTGGAGACCTTAGTTCTACCTTTAAACTATGCCCGTAACTAAAGTAATGGAAGGGGAGGGATTCGAACCCCCGAACCCGAAGGAGCGGATTTACAGTCCGCCGCGTTTAGCCTCTTCGCTACCCTTCCAAGTTAT
>NZ_KQ970792.1:0-5202 GCF_001579525.1 Streptococcus oralis
GGTCAACAACTTCCAGAATTTAAAATGACCTCTCAAGATGGAAAATTGCTTGCTATCTCGGAACTGTATGATAAACCTATATTAGTTGTCGAATGGGCTAGTTGGTGTCCGGATTGCCAGAAACAACTACCCATTGTTCAGCAGATGTATGAAAAGTATGGAGATCAAATTCATTTTGTTCTTCTGAATATGAACGAACCCGGAAAAGAAACAAAGGAAACTGCTGATCAGTATATCAAAGAAAAAGGATATACTTTCCCATATTATTATGACGAAGATCAGTCCGCAGCCGATCTTTTACAGGTTCAAACCATACCAAGTATGTATCTTGTGACAAAACAGCAACAGGTAAAGAATGTATTAGTAAATCATACCACTGCTGAAAAATTCTCGAAAGAGTTACAGGAACTGCTAGACTAACGTACATCTATTTCAGAATAAAGGAGGAAGAAGAAATCACAATAGGATTTCAGAGAAAACTATGAGAGATTTCATCAAAAAGGTCTCCATTTTGTTTATGATTCTGTTTCTTTCTGTGCCATTGGGATTGGCTGGACTGTTCCTCGCTCGAGGTGCATCAGCTGATGAAGGGGCTGCTAGACAAGTAGGAGAGAATACGGAAATTATCCAGAATGGATGTTATCGTAAGGTAAAGAAAACAGAAAAAACACAGTGGACAGTTCCACGTAAACCGATCGACTTAGTTATCCTTCAGGATGCAAGTGGATCCTTTGAAAAAACTATTCCTAGTGTTAAGAATGCCTTGAAGCGTTTGACCACTTATGTGAAACCTGAACAGTACAATGAAACTGACCCACATTTAGTGAGTACAGGTGATCCAGATACGACTGACCGCGTCTTCGTTTCAGCTTATCAAGGATTGGATCAGGTTCGATATTTTGATAATGAAGACTTCACAGGAGCGATTGATACCTATACAAATGAGGGGATCACTGGTAAACATTATCAGTTTAGTTCAAGTGATTTAACGTCAGATCAAAAATCTATTCATAGCTTTATTGATAATATTGCTGTTGGAGGAGGAACTCCTACAGTTCCTGGGATTACAGATGCTCTTGCTGCTTATAACAAGCAAAAAGGAGAAATGAAAAATGGTCGTAAGACCGTATTCCTCCTTGTAACGGATGGTGTGGCCAATGGTTACCGTCTCCCAGATGGTAATGTTGTTATGGATAAAAGTTATGCCAGAACTTATAAGCTACAACCTGCATGGGGACTTGATCAAAACTATTTCCCTGAAGCAGCGCAAGATATTGTCAGCCGTGCAAACGAGTTAAAAGAGGCAGGAAACACCCTTAAGAATGTTGTTGGTTCAGAAGGTTCTGTAGTTATTGGTTTCTGGGAGCGTGTAGCAGGGTTCACTGACCCGTATTTCCAATATGGTTCTGCTTACTTGAATGGATTCGGAAACACATTGGATATCGGTGACAATCGTTCAGTGCAAGGAATCTTCCATGATGCTCTTCAATCGATGGCTTCACCAGACAAGGTTGTGAACGGAAAGAAAGTTTCTTTCTATGTTAATGAACAAAGTGATATCGATAAGTTCTCAAATCGAATTTTAGAATCCGTAGCTGCAGCTTTGATTAAGGAAGATATCAAAGGTGAGTTCACTGTTACACATGGGTATAAGGTCGATGCTGTTCGAATCAATGGTAAGACTGTTGTTGAAAAAGTCACAGATCCATCGAAACAAATTCGTGGTCGAATCAATCAAGAAGGTGACAATGTCACCATCTATGTACCCGATAGTGTCTTCAACCCAGGAGATAACAATTTCGACTATGATTTGAGCAAGGAAGCTCGTGCTCCTGAAACGAATGAAGAGGATGAAGTTGATCCGCCAGAGGATTACCAACCAACGAATGAAACAATTACAGTCCCTGAATTGACCGGTGTCTTTAAGACAGGTGAGTATACAACTCGTAAGATTGGTGGACGTAATGAAAAAGTTGAAGTTCAAAAACTCGAGTACTGTTACCCAAGTGTTACTAAGAAAATTACTGACGCAGATAAGAGCAATGACTTGGGAGAAATTGATGATCCGCTTGGTTTGACAAAGAAAAAAGCCTATTCTGCACAATTGTCAGACAAGGCAGAGGAGTTCACCTATACTCTTGATTACAACTTCAATAACGTAGCCTACGAATTTGAAAAGAACGTCATGTTGACAGACCCACTTGACTACCGTTTGGAAGTGGTTGAAAGTTCAGCTACTGGACCAAATGGAGAAAAATGGACCACTCGTGTAGTTAGTCAAGATGATTCAGAAGGCAACCCTCAAAGTGTCGTGGTTGCGGATGTTCCTGCTAAAGGATCCAACTATAATTACTTGGTATTGAAGAAAGCTCAAATGACCATCAAGGTTCGTTTGAAAGAACAATACCGCAATAATCAATCAAGTAAAGAATTCATGGCTCTCCTTCAGGAAAGTAATGGATTTGGTCTCCTAAACCAAGGGAACATCATGTGGAATGGTGATGACAATCAACCAAACCAAGATGCGCATGCCAAGACAGATACCAAACCAAGTACCATTCGCCGTTCAAATCCAGTTTACGTGAAACCGCCAGTAGTAACAGAGATTACGAAGAAGGTTAATGACAAAGAACATGAAGATTTGAAGGCAGAAGAGGAACTCTTTGAGTACAAGGTGACTGCTCCATGGCCAGGTATTGCGGACAACTTTACGCTGACAGATACAGTTGTTCCAGAGTTAGAAGTTCAAGCAGATAGTTTGAATGTAAAACTCGGTGGAAAAGATAACGCTGATTTGAAAGGTGCGACAACCGTTTCAGGTCAAACCGTTTCGTTGACACTAGACAAAACTAATCTTGAAAAAATCACTCGTAAAGTGAATCGCCGTAAGGTGAAAGACATTCAATATGTAGAATTAACCTTTAAGGCGAAAATCCGTAAAGGTGCTGATCTTTCTAAATACAAGAAAGATGGTCAAGTAAAAGTACCAAATACAGCGGATGTGATCTTGAACGATGTGAAACAAACATCTAACGAAGTAACGGTTACCCCACCAAAACCAAAAGAACCAACGATTGATAAGAAAATCAATGAAAACTTGGATAGCTTCCAAACGTTTGATGGGCAACCATACAACTACAATATTACAACAGCAGTACCAAGTGATGTTGCTAATTACAAGAAATTTGTGATTCGTGATACACTGGATTCTAATTTGGAACTTGCAGGAGACGTAAGTATTAAAGGTTCTGCAGCGGCCCTCTTTGATATCCACACCAATGGCCAAGAGATTACGGCAACGGTGAAGGATGGTCAGTTTGGTGAACTTGCAAAATACTCAACTGTTGAACTAGTCATTCCTGCAAAAGTTAAAAATGGTGTGACAGGCACAACCATTGAAAACAAGGCTTCTATTTCCTTTACAAATGAGAATAATGTAGAGAAAGAAGTTGAATCGAAACCTGTCACCGTAACGCCACCTCCTGTAACGAAGAAGATCAATGAAACTCTTGATCACTTAGATATCGCGACAGGTCAAGCGTATAACTACAACATTAAGACAAAACTTCCAACCGATATTACAGATTACAAGAAATTTGTGATTACAGATACACTTGAAGGAGATTTGTCAGTTATCAATGAAACTTCAAGCAAACCAGTTATCAAAGGAGCAGCTGCAGCCTTCTTCGATGTAACAGTTGAGGGTCAAACCGTGACTGCAACGATGAAGGACTTTGCGAACGCTACAGACCTTGCTGGTCAAGAAGTGGAATTGATTATTCCAGCTAAGATCAATGATGGAGTGACTCGTATCAACATTCCAAATACTGCGAAGTTCAGCTTCACAGATAAGAACGATCATAGCGGAGAAAAAGAAACAAAACCTGTAACCGTAACTCCTCCATCAGAACCAGGTGTTGATAAGAAAATCAACGAAACACTGACAGAGGCAACAATCGGTGCGGAAACCGACTTTACTTATAATATCAAAGCGAAATTGCCAAATGATATTACAACGTACAAGTCCTTCGTTGTAACGGATACCTTGGATGAGAACTTGACTCCAGATCAAGCTGAAATCAAGGGAGCGGCAGCGAAATTCTTCGATGTAACAGTTCAAGGTCAAACCGTGACTGCAACGATGAAAGATTTTGCGAATGCGGGTGACTACGGTAACCAAGAAGTAGAACTCGTGATTCATGCCAAAGTGAAGAAAGGCTCAACTGTTCCATCTATTGAGAACAAAGCTAAGATTACTTACACCAACAAGAATGACCAACAAGGTGAGAAAGAAACCAAGCCGGTCACTGTTACACCACCACCAATCACGAAGAAGGTGAATGGTCAGGAACACGCAGATCTTGGTAAGTTATCAGAAATCTTTACGTATACGATTGACTCAACGGTTCCACATGTGGCAGATAGCTTCACCATTTCAGATGATATCGTCAAAGAATTGGCATTTGAAGGAGAAGCAACGGTCACTGTTGATGGCCAAGCTGTTCAAGACCTCACTGTAACAACAGAAGGTCAACGTTTGACGGTCACATTTGGTAAAGAGCAAGTGAAACAATATGCTGGTAAAGCTGTACAAGTTTCATTTAAGGCTAAGGTGAAGGAAGGCATTACCTTTGATGCACTCTTAGCGGCTTATCCAAATGAATCAAAAGACAAGCCGGTAGTACCAAATACTGCTAGCTACATCATTAATGATAATCCTGATTCTAAGAAAGAATCAAAACCAGTTACCGTTACACCACCACCAACCACTACTCCAGAGCTTAAGAAGGAAGTAAACGGAGCAGAACGTTATGATCTTGCAAAACGTAATGAAGAGTTTACTTATACTTTGAAAACAACAATGCCTGCCAGCGCAACTGTGTTTGAGATGACAGACGAGTTGAAAGAAGTTCTAGAATTTGTTGGTGAGAATGCTTCAGCGACTGTTAAACTTGATGGTGAAGATGCAGGATCGAAGGCGACAGTGACACTTTCTGGTCAAGTCATCAAAGTTGCCTTTACAGAAGCTTCTGTCAAAGCAGATGCCGGTAAGTCAATTGAAGTGAATTTCAAGGCTAAGATTAGAGATAATGCCAACTTATCAGCTTATGTGAATAAAGATGGTAAGACTGAAATTCCAAACAAGGCTTCTTACGATATTGATCATAATCCAAAATACCACAAGGATTCTAATGAAGTCCC
>NZ_KQ970792.1:6383-10693 GCF_001579525.1 Streptococcus oralis
GTGGCGGTCAAGCAGTTGAATTAACGTTCGATGCCAAGATCAAAACCGGCGCGAACTTGTCTGCATATGTGAAGGAAGACGGTCGTACACAGATTCCGAATAAGGCAGCTTACAAGGTAGATCTTCCAAACAAACCAGGCTTTACGAAAGACTCCAATGAAGTCCCAGTAACGCCACCAACACCAGACGAACCAGAGATCAAGAAAGATGTCAATACTAAAGCTGAAGAAACACTTGCTGATCGTGACCAAATTTTCACATACAACGTGAAAACAAGTGTCCCAACAGATGTATCATCCTTCAGTGTAAGTGATACACTTGAGTCTGTTCTTGATTATGCAGGTTCAGCAAGTGCAATCTTGAATGGTCAAGCTCTTGATGCAAGTCAAATCAAGGTAGAAGGTCAAACCATTACCTTGACCCTTACAGAGGAACAAGTGAAAGCTAATGGCGGTCAAGCTGTTGAATTGAGCTTCACTGCTAAGATTAAAGCGGGAGCTGATTTGACTCCATATCTAACAGATCGTGGATTCACTGTTCCAAATACGGCTTCTTATGATGCAAACATTCCAAATAGACCAGGGCTACACAAAGATTCGAATAAAGTTCCGGTTATCGTTCCAAAAGAACCAGAACCAGAAATTACGAAGAAAATCAACCGTACCTTGGACCACTTGGATGTCGAATACGATGCACCTTACATGTACAATGTCAATACAGCTTTACCAAAAGATATTGATAAGTACAAAGAGTTCACCGTAACAGATACACTTGAATCTGTCTTGGCAATCGCTGATACGCCAGTAGCCTATGTGGACGGTCGTGATGCAAATGGAGCTCTTGAAACAAGTGTTGAAGGAAACACTGTCACTGTGAAAGTGAAAGATTTCGCTCGACTAAAAGGCTTCAAAGAGATTCAATTGTACATCCCAGCTAAACTCAAAGCGAATAGCGATTTGACTGCTTATAAGGACCAATTGGTACCAAACAAAGCAACTGTCAACTTCAAGGATGCCAATGGTCAATCTGGCAGCAAGGAATCAAAACCGGTAACGGTGAAACCGCGTGACCCAGAAAAACCAACAGATCCAACACCAGGTGAACCAGCTAAGTCTGTTGGACCAGAAGATGGATCTAAACCTGATAAAGAATACCACTTGCCAAACGCTTTAGATACCTTCCGATTCGATATTACTACACCGGTTCCAACAGATCCTGTAGATGAAAACGGAAATGCTAAGAAGGATCAATATGGTCGTCTTATCAAGACAGACTTGACTAGTTTTACAATCACGGATGAAATCAATTCAGTCTTGAAAGTCAACAAAGACCGTATCGCTCTTAAAGTTGAAAATGCTCAGTTTGACAAGATCAAAGCAACTCTTCAAGCTCAACTTGATCAAGCAGAGAAAGAACTCAAAGCTTTGACAGGCAAGTCAACAGAAGAGACTTCAACAGAGACTGGTAAGAAGGAAGAACTCAAGGCAGCGGAAGCTAAAGTAGCTGAATTGAAAGCGAAGTTGGAAGCAGCTAAGGCAGCGCAGCCAGCTAAACCAGCTGAAACTACAACACCAGCTACTCCAGCAACAGCTACTGAAGAAACAACTCCAGCTACATCTGATTCTTCTACAACAGAAGATAAGAAACCTGCAACTAGCGAATCAAGTCAAGATCTTGCAAGCTTGGAAGCAGAGTTGAAAGTAGCTGAAGAAAACTTGGCTAAACTTCAAGCACCAGCTGAGAAAGAAGCAGAATTGGCACCAGCTGATAAGAAACAACAACAAGAGAAACTTGAAAATGAAATCAAGAAACTAAAAGAAGCTCAAACCAAGCTTCAAGCAGCTATTGATAAATTGAGTAAGGCTTCAAATGATCGTGGTGAATTAGTAGGTAAAGATTTAGAAGCAATTGCTACTGTTACTTACGATGAAGCTAAAAACATTGTAACTCTTGAAATCAGCGATAAGGATGTTCTTGAAGCCTTGAAGGGAAGTACCGTACGTCTTGTACTTTACACTAACTTCAAAGAAGGAACAGATTTTACACAATTCGCTGCTGGTGTTCCTAATACAGCTACAGTAAGCTTTAACCATAATCCAAAGCCTACCAACAAGGTTGTAGTGTTCCCGCCAACACCACCAACACCAGAAAAACCACAAACTCCGCCACCAGGTGGAACCGTTCCTCCTGCAGAACCTAAGAAAACATTGCCAAATACAGGTTCTGAAGCATCTTCAATCTTTGGAGTACTTGCTGCCCTAGCTCTAGGACTTGCTGGACTTCTAGTTTGGAAGCGTAAAGCTGAACGTTAGTATCATATAGTAAGAGGAGAGTAGAAATATTTCCTCTCTTCCTTACTATATATTAAATGAATTAAGGGAAAAAGAATGAGTAGAAAAAAATTATTAAAGTTAGGGATTTCAATACTTGCTTTAAACGCTCTTGGAGTAGCAACTTATCATGTAGCTCCAGATTTATATCAAATTCCAACAGTGCATGCAGAAGAAACACCGGCGGAAGATGAAGAAATTCCAGATGGTCAAGAGAGAGTCGTGGCATTCCGATTTAGAGATAAACTGAATGATCTAGAGGCTTTCATCGCTGACTATAAAGCTAATCCTAATGATGAAGACAACAAAGCTGGATTAGAAGATAGCTTGGCGGAAGCTACTAACTACCTTCCTATCGCAAAGAAGGCAATGAAGAGTCCAGAAGCTCAAAAAGGTTTTGTGGCATATGAAGCTCGCTACAATGAGTTGAAAGCCAAGGCTGAAGCTTTGTTGGCCGGTAAGACGGAACAACCAGCGGAACCAAAAGTTGAGCATCAAGAAATCACTACGACAGAAGAGATTCCTTATGCATCTCGTACCGAAAACAATGCCGATCTTGCAGAAGGTACTCGCAACGTGAAACAAGCGGGTGTTAAAGGTACTAAGACCATTACTTGGGATATCACACTGACAGATGGTAAAGAAACAGCTCGTACTAAGAAAAGCGAGAAAGTTACCAAAGAACCAGTAGAAGAAATCATCGAAGTTGGAACTAAGAAAACAGGTGTAGAAACCAAAGAAACAGTGACTGTGGAGGAAAAAGTTGCTTTCAAAGAAGAAACGAAAGTAGACCCAGCACTGGATAAAGGTCAAACGCGTGTTGAAGAAGGTGAAGAAGGTATCGATGAAGTCACTTATGAAGTGACAAAAGTGGATGGTGTTGAAAAATCTCGTAAAGAAGTTTCACGCAAGACAAAGAAAGCTGCAAAAAACAAGATTACTTATACCGGTTCAAAAGCTGTTGTAACGACTAAGGAAGAGATCAAGACAGAAGAAGTTGCCTTCCAGACTCGTGAGGTTGAAAATGCACTCTTAGCTGAAGGTGTTCGCCGAGTGAAAACAGCTGGCCAAAAGGGTGTTCGTACCATTGTTGAAACAGTGACTTACACAGACGGCGTTGAAACAGGTCGCGAGGTGAAATCAAACACAATCACTACTCCAGCAGTAGACGAAGTTGTCGAAGTTGGAACTAAGAAAGCAGCAGTTGTAACGACTAAGGAAGAGTCCAAGACAGAAGAAGTTGCTTTCCAAACTAAGGAAGTACCAAATCCAAATCTTCCAGAAGGCAGTCGTCAAGTGAAGACAGCTGGTAAGAAGGGTGTTCGCACCATTGTTTATACAGTGACTTACACAGACGGAGTTGAAACAGGTCGAGTTGAGAAATCAAACACAATCACTACTCCAGCAGTAGACGAAGTTGTCGAAGTTGGAACTAAGAAAGTAGTAGCCCCAGTTGTAACGACTAAGGAAGAAACGAAGACAGAAGAAGTTGTTTTCCAAGTCAAAGAAGTGCAGAACGCAGACCTTCCAGAAGGAAGTCGTCAAGTGAAAGCTGCTGGTAAGAAGGGTGTTCGCACCATTGTTTATACAGTGACTTACACAGATGGCGTTGAAACTGGTCGAGTTGAGAAATCAAACACAATCACTACTCCAGCAGTAGATGAGATTGTTGAAGTTGGAACTAAGAAAGTAGCTTCTACAACAACCAACGGTGATAAGAATGATACTGCAACAACAGGGAACCAAGCTGAAAGTACTAAGAAAGAAGAAACTGCAAGCCAAGATCAGAAAGCTCTACCAAGTACAGGTACAGCTTCTACCAGTCTTCTTTCAATGATTGGTCTATTTATCGCTGGTCTAGTAGGCTTTGTCGTTCGTAAGAAGGACTAAGGCTCTCTAATTGTACAAAAGCATCTTTTGTACGAGAAATACTAAAAAGAACCCAGAATTTATTCTTGGGTTCTTTCTTTATAAATTAAA
>NZ_LQZC01000021.1:0-4793 GCF_001579525.1 Streptococcus oralis
GAGTTGCGAACGGGTGAGTAACGCGTAGGTAACCTGCCTGGTAGCGGGGGATAACTATTGGAAACGATAGCTAATACCGCATAAGAGTAGATGTTGCATGACATTTGCTTAAAAGGTGCAATTGCATCACTACCAGATGGACCTGCGTTGTATTAGCTAGTTGGTGAGGTAACGGCTCACCAAGGCAACGATACATAGCCGACCTGAGAGGGTGATCGGCCACACTGGGACTGAGACACGGCCCAGACTCCTACGGGAGGCAGCAGTAGGGAATCTTCGGCAATGGACGGAAGTCTGACCGAGCAACGCCGCGTGAGTGAAGAAGGTTTTCGGATCGTAAAGCTCTGTTGTAAGAGAAGAACGAGTGTGAGAGTGGAAAGTTCACACTGTGACGGTATCTTACCAGAAAGGGACGGCTAACTACGTGCCAGCAGCCGCGGTAATACGTAGGTCCCGAGCGTTGTCCGGATTTATTGGGCGTAAAGCGAGCGCAGGCGGTTAGATAAGTCTGAAGTTAAAGGCTGTGGCTTAACCATAGTACGCTTTGGAAACTGTTTAACTTGAGTGCAAGAGGGGAGAGTGGAATTCCATGTGTAGCGGTGAAATGCGTAGATATATGGAGGAACACCGGTGGCGAAAGCGGCTCTCTGGCTTGTAACTGACGCTGAGGCTCGAAAGCGTGGGGAGCAAACAGGATTAGATACCCTGGTAGTCCACGCCGTAAACGATGAGTGCTAGGTGTTAGACCCTTTCCGGGGTTTAGTGCCGCAGCTAACGCATTAAGCACTCCGCCTGGGGAGTACGACCGCAAGGTTGAAACTCAAAGGAATTGACGGGGGCCCGCACAAGCGGTGGAGCATGTGGTTTAATTCGAAGCAACGCGAAGAACCTTACCAGGTCTTGACATCCCTCTGACCGCTCTAGAGATAGAGTTTTCCTTCGGGACAGAGGTGACAGGTGGTGCATGGTTGTCGTCAGCTCGTGTCGTGAGATGTTGGGTTAAGTCCCGCAACGAGCGCAACCCCTATTGTTAGTTGCCATCATTCAGTTGGGCACTCTAGCGAGACTGCCGGTAATAAACCGGAGGAAGGTGGGGATGACGTCAAATCATCATGCCCCTTATGACCTGGGCTACACACGTGCTACAATGGCTGGTACAACGAGTCGCAAGCCGGTGACGGCAAGCTAATCTCTTAAAGCCAGTCTCAGTTCGGATTGTAGGCTGCAACTCGCCTACATGAAGTCGGAATCGCTAGTAATCGCGGATCAGCACGCCGCGGTGAATACGTTCCCGGGCCTTGTACACACCGCCCGTCACACCACGAGAGTTTGTAACACCCGAAGTCGGTGAGGTAACCTTTTAGGAGCCAGCCGCCTAAGGTGGGATAGATGATTGGGGTGAAGTCGTAACAAGGTAGCCGTATCGGAAGGTGCGGCTGGATCACCTCCTTTCTAAGGATAAGGAACTGCACATTGGTCTTGTTTAGTCTTGAGAGGTCTTGTGGGGCCTTAGCTCAGCTGGGAGAGCGCCTGCTTTGCACGCAGGAGGTCAGCGGTTCGATCCCGCTAGGCTCCATTGGTGAGAGATCACCAAGTAATGCACATTGAAAATTGAATATCTATATCAAATAGTAACAAGAAAATAAACCGAAACGCTGTAGTATTAATAAGAGTTTATGACTGAAAGGTCAAAAAATAAGGTTAAGTTAATAAGGGCGCACGGTGGATGCCTTGGCACTAGGAGCCGAAGAAGGACGTGACAAACGACGATATGCCTTGGGTAGCTGTAAGTAAGCGATGATCCAGGGATTTCCGAATGGGGGAACCCAACAGGTACTACCTGTTACCCGCATCTGTTAAGGATGTGAGGAGGAAGACGCAGTGAACTGAAACATCTAAGTAGCTGCAGGAAGAGAAAGCAAAAGCGATTGCCTTAGTAGCGGCGAGCGAAACGGCAGGAGGGCAAACCGAAGAGTTTACTCTTCGGGGTTGTAGGACTGCAATGTGGACTCAAAGATTATAGAAGAATGATTTGGGAAGATCAGCCAAAGAGAGTAATAGCCTCGTATTTAAAATAGTCTTTGTACCTAGCAGTATCCTGAGTACGGCGGGACACGTGAAATCCCGTCGGAATCTGGGAGGACCATCTCCCAACCCTAAATACTCCCTAGTGACCGATAGTGAACCAGTACCGTGAGGGAAAGGTGAAAAGCACCCCGGGAGGGGAGTGAAATAGAACCTGAAACCGTGTGCCTACAACAAGTTCGAGCCCGTTAATGGGTGAGAGCGTGCCTTTTGTAGAATGAACCGGCGAGTTACGATATGATGCGAGGTTAAGTTGAAGAGACGGAGCCGCAGGGAAACCGAGTCTGAATAGGGCGCCTTAGTATCATGTCGTAGACCCGAAACCATGTGACCTACCCATGAGCAGGTTGAAGGTGCGGTAAGACGCACTGGAGGACCGAACCAGGGCACGTTGAAAAGTGCTTGGATGACTTGTGGGTAGCGGAGAAATTCCAAACGAACTTGGAGATAGCTGGTTCTCTCCGAAATAGCTTTAGGGCTAGCGTCGACATAAAGATTCTTGGAGGTAGAGCACTGTTTGGGTGAGGGGTCCACCCCGGATTACCAATCTCAGATAAACTCCGAATGCCAATGAATTATGGTCGGCAGTCAGACTGCGAGTGCTAAGATCCGTAGTCGAAAGGGAAACAGCCCAGACCACCAGCTAAGGTCCCAAAATAATTGTTAAGTGGAAAAGGATGTGGAGTTGCACAGACAACTAGGATGTTAGCTTAGAAGCAGCTATTCATTCAAAGAGTGCGTAATAGCTCACTAGTCGAGTGACCCTGCGCCGAAAATGTACCGGGGCTAAAACAATTTACCGAAGCTGTGGATACCTTTATAGGTATGGTAGGAGAGCGTTCTATGTGTGAAGAAGGTATACCGTGAGGAGTGCTGGAACGCATAGAAGTGAGAATGCCGGTATGAGTAGCGAAAGACAGGTGAGAATCCTGTCCACCGTAAGACTAAGGTTTCCAGGGGAAGGCTCGTCCGCCCTGGGTTAGTCGGGACCTAAGGAGAGACCGAAAGGTGTATCCGATGGACAACAGGTTGATATTCCTGTACTAGAGTATGTAGTGATGGAGGGACGCAGTAGGCTAACTAAAGCAGACGAATGGAAGTGTCTGTCTAAGCAGTGAGGTGTGATATGAGTCAAATGCTTATATCTATAACATTGAGCTGTGATGGGGAGCGAAGTTTAGTAGCGAAGTTAGTGACGTCACACTGCCAAGAAAAGCTTCTAGCGTTTAAACATACTCTACCCGTACCGCAAACCGACACAGGTAGTCGAGGCGAGTAGCCTCAGGTGAGCGAGAGAACTCTCGTTAAGGAACTCGGCAAAATGACCCCGTAACTTCGGGAGAAGGGGTGCTGACTTTACGTCAGCCGCAGTGAATAGGCCCAAGCAACTGTTTATCAAAAACACAGCTCTCTGCTAAATCGTAAGATGATGTATAGGGGGTGACGCCTGCCCGGTGCTGGAAGGTTAAGAGGAGTGCTTAGCGTAAGCGAAGGTATGAATTGAAGCCCCAGTAAACGGCGGCCGTAACTATAACGGTCCTAAGGTAGCGAAATTCCTTGTCGGGTAAGTTCCGACCCGCACGAAAGGCGTAATGATTTGGGCACTGTCTCAACGAGAGACTCGGTGAAATTTTAGTACCTGTGAAGATGCAGGTTACCCGCGACAGGACGGAAAGACCCCATGGAGCTTTACTGCAGTTTGATATTGAGTGTCTGTACCACATGTACAGGATAGGTAGGAGTCTAAGAGATCGGGACGCCAGTTTCGAAGGAGACGTTGTTGGGATACTACCCTTGTGTTATGGCCACTCTAACCCGGATAGGTTATCCCTATCGGAGACAGTGTCTGACGGGCAGTTTGACTGGGGCGGTCGCCTCCTAAAAGGTAACGGAGGCGCCCAAAGGTTCCCTCAGAATGGTTGGAAATCATTCGCAGAGTGTAAAGGTATAAGGGAGCTTGACTGCGAGAGCTACAACTCGAGCAGGGACGAAAGTCGGGCTTAGTGATCCGGTGGTTCCGTATGGAAGGGCCATCGCTCAACGGATAAAAGCTACCCTGGGGATAACAGGCTTATCTCCCCCAAGAGTTCACATCGACGGGGAGGTTTGGCACCTCGATGTCGGCTCGTCGCATCCTGGGGCTGTAGTCGGTCCCAAGGGTTGGGCTGTTCGCCCATTAAAGCGGCACGCGAGCTGGGTTCAGAACGTCGTGAGACAGTTCGGTCCCTATCCGTCGCGGGCGTAGGAAATTTGAGAGGATCTGCTCCTAGTACGAGAGGACCAGAGTGGACTTACCGCTGGTGTACCAGTTGTCTTGCCAAAGGCATCGCTGGGTAGCTATGTAGGGAAGGGATAAACGCTGAAAGCATCTAAGTGTGAAACCCACCTCAAGATGAGATTTCCCATGATTTTATATCAGTAAGAGCCCTGAGAGATGATCAGGTAGATAGGTTAGAAGTGGAAGTGTGGCGACACATGTAGCGGACTAATACTAATAGCTCGAGGACTTATCCAAAGTAACTGAGAATACGAAGTGTGAGGTTTTCTTGGTATTTGATAGATATTCAATTTTGAGTAGGTATTACTCAGAGTTAAGTGACGATAGCCTAGGAGATACACCTGTACCCATGCCGAACACAGCAGTTAAGCCCTAGAACGCCGGAAGTAGTTGGGGGTTGCCCCCTGTGAGATATGGAAGTCGCTTAGCT
>NZ_LQZC01000022.1:0-712 GCF_001579525.1 Streptococcus oralis
TAGGTCCCGTAGTGTAGCGGTTATCACGTCGCCCTGTCACGGCGAAGATCGCGGGTTCGATTCCCGTCGGGACCGTTTAAGATAACGGCAGTTATTTTAGACTCGTTAGCTCAGTTGGTAGAGCAATTGACTTTTAATCAATGGGTCACTGGTTCGAGCCCAGTACGGGTCATATTTGCGGGTTTGGCGGAATTGGCAGACGCACCAGATTTAGGATCTGGCGCTTAACGGCGTGGGGGTTCAAGTCCCTTAACCCGCATAATAGAAATCAGCCGGCTTAGCTCAGTTGGTAGAGCATCTGATTTGTAATCAGAGGGTCGCGTGTTCAAGTCATGTAGCCGGCATTTTTTTATATAGAATAAGAGGTCGATGCGAACGTAGTTCAGTGGTAGAACACCACCTTGCCAAGGTGGGGGTCGCGGGTTCGAATCCCGTCGTTCGCTTAGAGAGGCCGGGGTGGCGGAACTGGCAGACGCACAGGACTTAAAATCCTGCGATTGGTAACGATCGTACCGGTTCGATTCCGGTCCTCGGCATATAATGATGAGCACCCTTAGCTCAACTGGATAGAGTACCTGACTACGAATCAGGCGGTTAGAGGTTCGACTCCTCTAGGGTGCATTTTTTCTATTTAATGCGGGAAGTAGCTCAGCTTGGTAGAGTACTTGGTTTGGGACCAAGGTGTCGCAGGTTCGAATCCTGTCTTCCCGAT
>NZ_LQZC01000023.1:0-438 GCF_001579525.1 Streptococcus oralis
CTACCTGTCTCTGTCAACAGATTTTTTAAACTTTTTTCCAAGTTTTTTTAACCGCAATACACCATAGTCCGTACGGGATTCGAACCCGTGTTACCGCCGTGAAAAGGCGGTGTCTTAACCCCTTGACCAACGGACCTGAGCTTTTCAACTCTTTCTATTATACCTACTTTTTCCCCTTTGTCAAGAACTTTTTTCAATGAAGTTGATTTTTTATTTTCTTCACTAACTTAACTACTGCTTCCGTCCGTGCAGTGTGGGGAAACATATCGACCGACTGGATATACTGGAGATCATAGACTTTTACCAGTTTAACTAAATCTCGCGCCAAGGTCGAAACATTGCAAGAAACATAGACCATTTTTTCTGGAACATAGGTCAGAATGGTATCCAGTAGCTTACCATCTAAGCCTGTACGAGGAGGGTCGACTATCAGGGCAT
>NZ_LQZC01000024.1:0-280 GCF_001579525.1 Streptococcus oralis
CTCCAACGCAACCAAGCCAAACAGAAGTGAAGACGTCAGAAGGCACATGGAGCTTCAACTCATATGATAAGACATCGGAAACCATCAATGGATCAGATGTTAAGTTTGTAGGAACCTGGAAATTTACAGCAAGCCCGGTTCCAACAGTGACTCATAAAGCAGTTCACGAGTTTGTCAGCGGAACGCCAGGAAAAGAACTTCCACAAGAAGTGAAAGCCTTGCTTCCAGCAGACCAAACAGACTTGAAAGACGGTAGTCAAGCGACTCCAACGCAACCAAG
>NZ_LQZC01000025.1:0-274 GCF_001579525.1 Streptococcus oralis
TTTTAGCGGGTGTAGTTTAGTGGTAAAACTACAGCCTTCCAAGCTGTTGTCGCGAGTTCGATTCTCGTCACCCGCTTTGAACTTTGTTCAATTACCAAGTTTTTTAAACTTGGGCGCGTAGCTCAGGTGGTTAGAGCGCACGCCTGATAAGCGTGAGGTCGGTGGTTCGAGTCCACTCGTGCCCATTTATAAATATGGTCCGTTGGTCAAGGGGTTAAGACACCGCCTTTTCACGGCGGTAACACGGGTTCGAATCCCGTACGGACTATTTATT
>NZ_LQZC01000026.1:0-262 GCF_001579525.1 Streptococcus oralis
GGAGGATTACCCAAGTCCGGCTGAAGGGAACGGTCTTGAAAACCGTCAGGCGTGTAAAAGCGTGCGTGGGTTCGAATCCCACATCCTCCTTTTTATATTAACGCGGGATGGAGCAGCTCGGTAGCTCGTCGGGCTCATAACCCGAAGGTCGTAGGTTCAAATCCTGCTCCCGCAATTTGGCTCGGTAGCTCAGTTGGTAGAGCAATGGATTGAAGCTCCATGTGTCGGCGGTTCGATTCCGTCTCGCGCCATATTTTATTTT
>NZ_LQZC01000027.1:0-262 GCF_001579525.1 Streptococcus oralis
CTGTGATATACTAATATAGTTGTCGCTTGAGAGAATGAGTGACAAAGACCTTTGAAAACTGAACAAGACGAACCAATGTGCAGGGCACTATAACTGAAGTTATAGTACTGAACAATGAAAAAACAATAAATCTGTCAGTGACAGAAATGAGTGAGAACTCAAACTTTTAATGAGAGTTTGATCCTGGCTCAGGACGAACGCTGGCGGCGTGCCTAATACATGCAAGTAGAACGCTGAAGCTTGGTGCTTGCACCGAGCGGAT